>JAIXRD010000302.1 GCA_027485365.1 Cryomorphaceae bacterium
ACGCATGGGTGATGCCCTCAACGCAGCCGATGTTGATATTTACAGGCAATTGGCGGGTGGGGTAACCGCTGCGCAATTATTACATGGATCGGCCAATGCCATCGGCGGACAATCTGCGCTTATCAAATTGAAATGGGGAGCTACACCCGAAGAAATGAAAATTGATGATGCCCCAGGATTTATAAAATGTGCACTCGGAGAAAATGTGAAGCAATCGAATTGGGGTGATCGAAATGTTGTTCGTTTTCCTCAAACACGGATGGGGGTTGAACAGGTCTTTTATGATGCCTTTTACAGAGCAAAACAATACCGAATGCAGCGAATGTCGGGATCCTACAGGGTGGACCTTGAACTCGAAACACTGAATGAAATTCTAGATGGAAAACGTTTTATTTCTTGCCATTCCTATGTGCAAAGTGAAGTAAACATGTTGATGAAAGTAGCGGATTCTATGGGATTCAAGGTCAATACCTTTACGCACATCTTGGAAGGATATAAAGTAGCAGACAAAATGAAAGCACACGGGGTCGGTGGTTCTACTTTCGCCGATTGGTGGGCCTATAAATTTGAAGTGAACGATGCAATTCCATATAATGCGGCCCTAATGCATGAACAGGGAATTACGGTTGCGATTAATTCTGACGATGCGGAAATGGGTCGAAGACTGAATCAGGAAGCCGCAAAAACAGTCAAATATGGAGGGGTTTCAGAAATTGAAGCATGGAAAATGGTTACCCTTAATCCTGCAAAATTATTGCATTTAGATCATCGAACAGGAAGTATTAAAGTGGGTAAGGATGCCGACCTGGTGTTATGGACTACGAATCCACTTTCTATCGAGGCCAAGGTGCAATCTACGATGATTGAAGGGGTGTTCTATTTTGATCAGGAGCAAGACCTCATGCTTCAGGCTCAAAATCAAGCCGAGAAAATGCGCATCATTGGTAAAATGCTAGCAAAGGATGTGCAGGCAGAGCCTAAAGCGCCATTCATTAAGCGTAAGAAAAAACATTTCCATTGTGATACCGTGGGAGAGGAAGGGTCTGAAACAGAAAATTTACATTAACATGAAAACGATTCTATTTTTAACAGGTTTATTGGCTAGCATAGGGTTTTCAGCACAACGTATTCTTATTGTGAATGGACATTTGCATCCAGTAATTGGGCAAGAAATTACGGCATCACTACTAGAAATCGTGGATGGGAAAATTACCGGAATTAAAAACGCACTTTCTTCTACCTACAATCCCAAAGAATGGGATACAATCATTGACGCAATAGGACAGCACATTTATCCGGGGTTTGTCGCCCCGAACAGCACACTCGGATTAACTGAAATAGAAGCAATACGTGCCTCGAATGATTATAATGAAGTAGGGGAGTTTAATCCACATATTAGGGCTCAAATCGCCTTTAATGCGGAATCCAAAGTGGTTGAAACCGTTAGAACAAACGGGGTGCTCTTGGTTCAAAGTACGCCGAGGGGTGGGTCTGTTTCTGGTACGTCCTCTGTGATGTTTATGGGGGGATGGAATTGGGAAGATGCAACCGCAAAAGAAGATGACGGTATACATGTGAATTGGCCTAACACCACGTATGGTGGGGGTTGGTGGGCTGAGCCGGAACCCAAATCAAAGAATGAGCAATATACGAAGGAACTAAAGGAACTTACTAATTTTTTTCAATTAGCGAGTACCTATGCAAATGCTAAAGTGATTCCGTTCGATCAGCGACTTGAAGCAATGAAAGATTGTTTTTTAGGTACTAAACGAGTATATATTCATGCGAACGATGCACAACAAATAATTGATGTTATAGCCTTTGTACAAGAGTTTAAGTTGCCTTATCCCGTGCTCGTTGGCGGGGACGATGTCTACTTACTAGGACAGCGATTTATTGATGCTGATATCCCTGTGATGATTCAACGGCTACACCGCTTACCTGAACAAGATGAAGACCCAGTAGACTTACCATATCGCCTACCGGCAATGCTTGCTAAAATGGGCGTCTTATTTTGCTTGCAAAATGAAGGTGGAATGGAGGCTATGAATACCAGGAACCTACCGTTTTTGGCAGGAACAGCTATGGCCTATGGATTAACAGAAGATCAGGCGTTGGAGGCCATTACCATTAATTCTTGTAAAATAATGGGAATCGATCAACAATTCGGAAGCATTGAACTTGCTAAATCCGCCACTATATTCATTTCAAAAGGCCCCGCACTGGATATGAAAACCAATCAAGTAACTACCGTCCTATTGAACGGTAAAATCCAAAACTCGATGAACTTTCAAGAAGCCCTATACCAGAAGTATAAGGCTAAATATAAGTCAGATATTACCGATTAAAAAGGAAGGTCATCTGATTCCTCAGAAGAAGACTCTAATGGGCTTTGAGTTGAACTTGGACTAGAAATACCAAAATCACTCATACCGCTTGGTGCAGCTGAAGGAGCTTGTCCTGAAGATGGCTCGATTCTCCATGCTTCAATGGAATTAAAATACTTAATCTCTCCTTGTGGACTTGTCCATTCACGACCACGGATGTTAATGGCAACATCTACCATATCATTTACCTTGAATTGATCCAATAAACTGCACTTGTCGCGAGTAGCTTGGAGTATAATATGTTGCGGATAATCGCTGTCTATGCCATCAGTAACTACGAATTCTCTTTTAGAAAATTTTTCAGTTACCTGGTGTGTTGGATGAATTAATTTGATTCGGACGTTCGTTAATTTAAGCTGATTCATATCGATTTGTTAATGATTAAAACTGAGAAGCGTGAGCCAGGCTTCGGTTAATTTATTTGCTATTAATAATTCTTTTGCTCGTTCATGTAAAGCCTTCTCTAGGCGCACCGCATCATCTACATGCGTCATAAAAATATCACTTAATTCCGTGAGCTTGTATTCATTCACTTCCGTTTCGTCGGGCAGATTCTCTATCCCAGCCAAACGCGCTAAGTCACTTACCGATAAAACACTGCTCTTTAATAAGTCAGCTGGAAGTGCATCATATCCAATGCCGCAGGTAGTAATCGGCTTTTTAATTTCAAACATACTGTTTGCATCGGCACGACAATACCAATCACCTCCCATGCGGGAAACAAGGTCGATTTTGTGCGCATCAATTTGATTGTTCTCATCCAATATGGATTCATCAATGTGCATTCGAACAACTTCACAAATAATCAGATTACCAGCGCCCCCTTCCGTACCCAATTCAATCACTTGATTAACCTTGCACTCAAATTGCACAGGAGATTCTTTAACTCGAAAGGGTTTAACTAAATCAGAAGCTATAGGGGTAAGCCCCGCCTTTTCAAATTCGCTGATTCCAGGGGCATACGGTGAACTAGCCAAACTAACTTGCTCAACAATACTATAAGTGACCACATTAATAACCACTTCAGGATGGGCCTTCACATTGTTGTAAGTATCCTTCAACGAATTAGTCCGTCCTGAACGAGCCGGAGAGAAAATTAATATCGGTGGATTTGCACTAAATACATTGAAAAAACTGAAAGGCGCTAAATTCTTTTCCCCGTTTAAGTCAATCGTTGAAGCTAAAGCAATAGGCCTCGGACCAACCGCTCCAAGTAAATAATGATGCAATTTTTGCACCGTGATATCTGAGGGAGAAATACTTAACATGAACAACAAAATTAATAACAAATTTGGGTCATTATCTATAGATTCAGGTTTGTTATTCACAATTTAATTTAATTTTACATCAGGTATGAAAGCTAGATTTTTATTCTTTTTTACAGTAGTTTATTTCCTGTGCTCTCATGGTTTGTGGGCTCAAAATTTAAAAGATGAGGATGGAAAAAAACACGGAAAATGGGTTATTAAGGGAAAGGATCGTCCAAAATCAGGCTATGAATCTAATGCCATTATTGAAGAAGGTACTTACCATCACGGACGCAAAACGGGAGTTTGGATTAAATACAATAAAGATGGTAAAACCGTCAAGCTAAAAGGGAATTATGTGAATAATAGACCCAATGGAAACTACACACGTTATTTTTCAAACGGTAAAGTAAAGGAAAAAGGAACCTTTGGGGATAATACATTTTCAGGAGAGTTGATTCGCTACCATGAGAATGGAACTATAGCATATCAAGCCACCTTTGATGACGAGGGGAAAGAAACGGGAACGGTAAAGCACTATTACGAGAATGGACAATTAGAAGCTTCATATGGCTTGAAAAAAGGGAAGGTTGAAGGACTTTACACGCAATATAATGAAGATGGGTCGGTTCGCTTGTCTTGCAAGTTTACCGGGGGTAAAGTAACTGAAACTGTTAAGAAGCAAGCCGTTAAAGTGAAGGATACCCATACAGAACCTGAATCCCATGAGCCACCACCCGTGGTAACCAATCCAATCACAAAAGGGGTTACCTTTTTCTCTGAAGGTTATAATAAAGTGTATAATGAAAATGATGAAATTTGGTTAGATGGAAACTTTAAGGCCGGGCAATTGTATGACGGTAAAGTTTATATTTACAGCGACGACGGAATTCTAAAGAAAATTAAAATTTACAAAGAGGGTAAATTTCACTCCTTAGGACAACTTTAAACTTAGATTATTATGAAGGCTTATGTTTTTCCTGGGCAAGGTGCTCAGTTTAGTGGAATGGGAAAAGAGTTATTTGATGCAAGTGCTGATGCACGTAAATTATTTAATCGTGCCAATGAAGTGCTCGGTTTTGATATTGCGTCGATTAGGTTTGAAGGTTCAGATGAAGCCTTGAAACAAACAAATGTTACGCAGCCTGCAATCTTTATTCATTCTACCATCTTAGCAGCATGCTTAGGGGATTCGTTTAAACCGGATATGGTTGCAGGGCATTCCCTTGGCGAATTTTCTGCCCTTGTAGCAAATAAAACACTCAGTTTCGAAGATGGCTTGTGTTTGGTTAGCGCCCGCGCAACGGCCATGCAAAAAGCCTGTGAACTCATACCTTCTACCATGGCAGCCATTCTTGGATTGGAAGATCATCTAGTAGAAGAGATTTGTAGCAGCATTGATGGGGTAGTAGTGCCCGCAAATTATAATTGCCCCGGACAATTGGTTATTTCAGGTGAATTAAAAGCTGTTGAAGAAGCGTGTTCGAAACTCACAGAAGCAGGAGCTAAACGAGCCTTAATATTGCAGGTAGGCGGCGCTTTTCACTCACCACTCATGGAACCTGCTCGTGCAGAATTAGCTTCCGCTATTGAATCTACAGCGTTTAACGCTCCAATTTGCCCCATTTATCAAAACGTTAATGCGCTTCCCGTGACAGACCCCTCCGTGATTAAAACAAATTTATTAGCACAGCTAACAGCCCCCGTGAAATGGACTCAAATCATGATGGCAATGAATGATCATGGGCTTTCGGAAGTGATTGAGGTTGGGCCCGGAAAAGTACTTCAAGGACTTTTTAAGAAAATTAATCGCGAGTTGCCCGTTTCTTCTGCAAGTATAGGTTAGGTAATTGTTTTTTTTTCGTTACCTTTCTAATCAAACTATAGAAAACATGAAAAAAACCTTAACCCTATTAGCGAGCATTTTAGTGTCACAATTTTTTGCTCAATCTGCACACGGAGATGCCATCGGAACCGTTTTAGATTCGGATTCAAAACAACCAATGGAATACGTAAAGGCGTTTATCCTTGATCAAGGCAAGAAATATCAGGCAATTACCGATAAAGATGGTCGATTTAGAATTTCAGCGATTCCAGCGGGTAAGTATAATGTGTTTTTGGTATTTGGAAGGGATACTTCCCAGAATTACTTAGTTGATATTCCAATAGAGTCCTATGGTAATATAGGTTCCGTTGAATTTAAACCGAAAGGCGTAATGAAGGATGAAATTGTTGTTAAAGAACGCTTACGCTTGCGAATGGGAGAATTACCAACACCCGAATTAACTGAGAAGGACATTAAGCATAACCCCAATAAATTCAGTGTAGCGACCATGGCTACCCAAATGTCTTCAGAAATTAAAATGGCTGATGACGGTGAGTTGATGTTCCGTGGTGCCCGAAAAGGGGATATGATTTATGTGTTAGATGGCGTTAAATTGCAAGATGTTTACAATGTGCCGAGCTGTTCAATCAATCGCATGATGGTGTACACGGGGGGATTGCCTGCAAAGTACGGCGATACCTTAGGTGGAGCAATTGTTGTTGAAACCTATGGGTATTTTGACTTACTTCGTCAACGAGCTGATTAATATAAAATCTCCCAAAGAAATAGTCCTTTAGCAGGGACCGATAAAGCTGCCTCTTGGCGGCTTTTTTTTGCTAGAATTATTGGAATTTCTTCTGGCGAAATATTCCCGATGCCAACCTCCATTAATGTACCCACCATGGCTCTCACCATGTTGCGCAAAAACCGGTTTGCACTTACTTCAAAAACATAGCCATCATTCGTCTCTTTCCATGAAGCATTAAAAACCTCGCATAGGGTAGTTTTTACGTCGGTATCCCCTTTGGCAAAGGAGGCGAAATCCAGGTGTCCGATTAAATGGGTGCACGCTGTGTTCATTGCCTCTACCGATAGAGGCCGAT
>JAIXRD010000072.1 GCA_027485365.1 Cryomorphaceae bacterium
CTCCACCAACAGATTGCGCAACACCAGCCGCAGAACGCACTGGCATTCTTGAGATATCTTCTCTTCCGAGTACCGCACCTGTTGCTCCTCCATCCTTGTCAATTAAAGGAACTTTATAGCGGGTAACCTTAACTTCATCTTTTTGGAGTTCATTCTCAGGTTTCCCCAAAGTGAGTTTTTCCAAGAAGGTAATTTTATCCGAAGAAATGACAACCCCTTGCTCGAGTGCATCTTGATAACCCTCGATTTTATTAGTCACCTTTACGTCGTACGTACCCGGTAAAATGGCATTAATTTGAAATTCTCCTTTGTCATCTGTAATGGCATTCCCTTTCATCGAAGTTCCTGACATCAAGTAAACCTTGGCACTGGGTATTACCTCACCTGATTTTTGATCTTTAACGATCCCTTTAAGGGTTCCCAATCCTGACTGAGCAAACATGTAAGCGCTTGATAACAAAACGCTTAGCACTAATAACTGTAATTTTTTCAGCATATTCTTTCGTATATTTTTGCTAAGAACACATTAAATTTAAGTTGCTAAATATAGAAATATTAACTTGGATGGCCAAAATGTTAAAAAAATAAAAAGAAAAAATGTCGAGTTTTGTGGTTTGAATAACAATCAAATGGATAAAATCTAATGGTTTATGAATAAAACGCAGGGAAATATCGGTTTGGTTGATTGGGCAATTGGTGAAATCGATGTGCTAAATTCCTACGAATCCATCTTGAACTTAGAGGAAATGACCCAATTGAATTCATTTGGAAATGCCCAACGCAAAAAAGAATTCCACGCGGTGCGCCAACTTAAACATCAGGTATTTGGGAACGAATTAATTAGTTACGGGGAAAATGGTAAACCTCAATTTAATAAATCGAACATAACGATTGGAATAAGTCATTCTGCACATTGGGCCTTGTTTGCGCACGCATCGATTCCCTTTGGATGCGATATTGAAGAAGTTTCGGACCGAATTACACCAATTTCTGATCGGTTTTGTAGCAGCGAAGAACTTGAATTATTCGGTAGTGAAGTTGGTGTTATTCAACTCACCCAATTATGGAGTTGTAAGGAGGCTCTATATAAACTTGTTAACATCAAAGGAATCCATTGGAAAAAACAAATGCGTTGCATCTCAATTTCCGGGACTAAGTTTACATTTGCAGTAGAAACAAGCACCAAAGATTTCATCGTTAATTGTGATAGTGTACTTGTTAAGAACGTCATACTTTCCATTGCTACCTATGCGTAACCAAAAACCACTTCTAGCTAAATTATCTAAACTTAGTAGAGGAATCGCAATTTTAATAGACCCCGAAAAAGCAATGAATGAATTGCAATTTGCACGGCAACTGCATGCAATTTGCGAGATTTCCCCGGAATTTATTTTTGTTGGAGGGAGTACGGTGAATGCGGAACAGATGAGTCTAGCGATTAAATTAACTAAAGCGACCACATCGATTCCATTGATTATCTTTCCGGGAGGTACTTCGCAACTAAATACAAGCGCGGATGGCCTGCTTTTTCTTTCTTTAATATCAGGTCGCAACCCAACTTACTTAATCGGACAACAGGTCGAGGCCGCTGAGCTGTTATTTCATTCGAACATGGAAATAATTAGTACTGGTTACATTTTAGTAGATGGAGGCTTTCAATCTGCTGTTGAACGGGTTTCGGGGACTGCACCAATTCCACAAAACGATGTAGCATTAATCTCTTCAACGGCAAAAGCTGGAATTCTCTTAGGTATGGATTGTTTGTATGTTGATGCGGGAAGCGGGGCACACACCCCGGTTTCAGAAGAAATAATACATGAATTGAGTGCGCTCGGAAAGCCTTTAATTATTGGTGGAGGATTACGAACGATTGCTTCCATTCAAAAAGCACATGATGCGGGAGCAAACCTAGTTGTTATTGGCAATAAATTGGAGGAAGACTCCTTACTAATTGAAGAATTGATTCAGTACCGATCGCATGGAGTCCAAGTGGGAAGTCAACACTAAACTCATTAATGAATTATCGCCTTTAAACTAAGATCCAAGCTTTTAACGTGATGCGTCAAGGCACCCACAGAAATAAATTGAACCCCTGCCTCAGCAAATCCTACGATATTATCCTCCGTTATTCCGCCAGAGGCTTCGATTTCAAAATGAGATGGAATCATAGAAATACAGGACTTGATTTGTTCTGGAGAGAAATTATCTAATAAGATTCGGTTCACCCCTTGAGTTTCTATCACTTGAAGGAGCTCCGCTTCATTTCTGACTTCTACTTCAACAGGAATCGTTAGATTTTTGACTTTTTTATATGCGTTGACCGCATCTACTGCTTTTTGAATTCCGCCACAAAAATCTATGTGATTATCCTTAAGCATAATCATGTCGTATAAACCAAATCTATGATTGTACCCTCCTCCGATTCGCACGGCCTCTTTTTCTAGGAGTCGAAAACCCGGCGTCGTTTTTCTTGTATCGAGTAACTTGGCCGAAGTATGTGCAATTTGTTGACTTAAGGCATGTGTTTTTGTTGCAATACCCGACATGCGCTGCATACAATTCAAAATTAAACGCTCCGTGCTTAGAATGTTCTGTGCATTTCCTTCAACGATAAACGCAACTTCACCCGCTTCAATAGCATCCCCGTCTTCCTTGAACCATTGTACGTTTGAGCTTACATCTGTCAGTTCATAAATTCGTTTGGCCACCGCTAAGCCCGCAATAATTCCTGATTCTTTAATCAATAAGCGGGCAGTGCTTCTTGCCTCGGGGTTAATCGCAGCTAAGGTTGAGTGATCACCCTCCCCTATATCTTCAGATAACCACGCATGAATCAAGTCATTTAACATAAAACAAAGGTAGAAAAGTAATTGGAGGTTAGCACTGAAAAGTTATCTTTGTTAGGTGAATTCTACCCGTTCATTTTCAATAAATCCGTTTCTAATCGTTGGCTTGCTGTGCTTGCTTTTGTTTACGCATTCCTTTGCGCAAGAAACTGAACTCATTCGTTTTTGTCAAGGAAATCGGTTTAACCCTATTGATTTTAGCCAGAAATTAAAGGGGAAGAAAGCCAATACGCCAACAATACGCATTTTAAAAGTGTATGAAAAATCCCTCAATGGGAATTACAAAGGATTTATTCATGATGCAGCACAGATGAATTCAATAAAAAATCAGTCCATTAATAATCCGTACATCCTTCATCTTAAGCAACTTGAGGTCTGTGAATATTATTTGCTAAAAGGTGAATTTAATGCGGCTAAAAAAGGGCTTGAACGGGCCGTTAGTTTTGCAAGAACAAAACGTGAAAACCAGTGGGTATCGCAAGCTTACAGGCTATACTCGAAAGTATACTTGTATGAGAACAAGAAAGATTCAGCTGATTTATTTATTAATCGAGCCATTGAATTTGCAAAACGCTCGACGAATGAACTGGAATTGGCTCTGTGCTTGCATCAATCCGCACTAAATCACGCGCAATTCTCCAACATTCAAGAGGCAGTTACGCAAGAATTATTGGCCCTTCAGGTGGTAGAGAAATTTAACAACACCTATTACGAGTGTATTTTCAATCGATTTATCGCAGAATTATCCTTAGATGCGGGCAACCTAAGAGAAGCAGAAAATTACCTAAGAAAGAGTCAATTAAAAAGTGGAAGAATTTCAAGTAAACGGTTAAAATTAGAGAACGATATCCTTCGGGCTCGAATCGAAATCAGAAAAGGATTTCCGAACGAAGTCTTGGTGTTTCTTCCTGCCAGTGTCAAAGGGTTGGAAGCCTTGAAAGATTACTTATCCCTTGGTGAAGCATGGATGGTGTTGGGGGAAACCTATAACGCAGCAAAGCAAATTAATAAATCATTGGAGGCGTTTAATAAGTCACTCACTTATTTCGAACAGTCAAGACAACCAGAAAAAATGGCGAGTGTATATCATCAAATTGGTTTGGTTTATTTATCAAAAAAAGATCTACTAAATGCAGAGAAAAATATATTAAAAGCCATTGTAATTCGAAACAACATCAAGGAGCGTAATCGAATTTACGAAAGTTACTTTGCCTTGTCGATTGTGTATGCAGAACAAGGTCAAAAACAAAAAGCATACGATTACCTGAAACGGCATACCGACTTTTTACGACGAAACTCTTTTTCAATTGATAGTAAAAAAATTGAAGACCTCACACAAACCAATTCAAGGGAAGAACGCGAGCGTTTAATTGAATCTCAAGAAGAAAAACTCCAAAAAGAATTAAAAGAAAAAGAAATCTTACAGCTTCAAAGTGACCGCCAATTGCTGGGAATAAGTATTGTAATTGCTATCTTCTTTTTATCGGCCGTTTCTGTATTTTTTATTGTTCGCCAGCGGAATACCTTACAAGAGCAACGAGAATCCGAAATGTCACAAACCTTGTTGCGATCACAAATGAATCCCCACTTTATTTTTAATGCCTTGGCGGTGATTCAAAGTTATATTTACGAAAATACCCCTGAAAAAACGTCGAAGTTTCTTGTTAACTTTTCTAGATTGATTCGCTTAATTTTAGAGAATTCACCGAAGGAGTTTATCACCATAGATATTGAAAAAGAAATCTTATCAAAGTATTTAACGACTCAAAAATTAAGGTTTGAAGATCGCTTTAATTTTAACATAGAGATTGATGAAGAACTACTCTTCAGACGAGCACTTATACCTCCAATGATCACCCAACCGTTTATCGAAAACTCGATTGAACATGGCCAATTACATACCATTGAACACGGATTGATAGAAATTACGATGAAGGAACGCTTTGGTATGTTGGAGGTTGTGATTACTGACAATGGCGTTGGAAGAACCAAAGCTGGAAAAATAAAAAAGAACAAATCTCATAAGAGCATGGCACTGGATATTACCCGTGAACGCATTGAAATTATGAATAAAAAGTATAAAGGAAAAGGAAGCTTAACCATAGAGGATTTGGATGTAAAGCAAAAAACCGGTACACGCGTAATAATTTGTTTGCCAATCATTTACGAAAACACTAAATTTGGTTCATATGAAAAAAGTACTGATAATTGATGATGAAAAACGCATCAGGGATTTCGTAAAACGTATGATCGATTCGTTTAATCTTGACGTTGAAGTATTTACGGACGGAGAGAACGTTGAAACAGGAATTGAATCGATTAACCGGATTCAACCGGACATCGTGTTTTTAGACATTCAAATGCCTGACGGCACCGGATTTGACTTATTAAACCGAGTTAAGGACAAAAAATTTGAATTAATTTTTATCACTGCCTTTCAGGAATATGCCATTATGGCGATTAAGTTTAGTGCACTCGATTATATTCTCAAACCTATTGATGAAGAGGAATTAAAAACAGCACTACAAAATGCAATAGACACGGTTGATTTCAAAAAAGAAGATTCTCAATTTGAGGCGCTCACCCACAACCTTCAAACCAACCAAAAGCGAAAGTTAGTCCTTAA
>JAIXRD010000040.1 GCA_027485365.1 Cryomorphaceae bacterium
GGCAGCATCACCACGCTGGCCCCCACGATACGCATGCAAGCGATATCCAGCGGCAGCAAATGGCCTTGGGCTGAGGCGCGGGCAATGACGATGAAAGCGGTCCAAATGACCACGGTGATGACCGCAGACAATGCGCCCAAGGTGCGCGGCGGGAGTTGGCGCAAGTGGTTTAAAGAGATAAGCACAACTGAAAATTAATTAAAATAATATAGAGTAGAAGAGGATTGCCATGGCTCATATACAAATTTTATTATCAATACTTGCGTTGGTCGGAATAGCTTTAACAATAGAAAGAAAAGCTAATATAACATTTAGTGAATCATTACTGTATGCAGTAATATTTACATCCATAATCTTGTATTTTGGGGCTCTTCAAAATTACCTTGAAATAACAACAACTATTGTTCGGGTAATAGGTTGGCTAGGCTTAATTATTTGCCTCTTGAAATTTAAAAAAAGGCAGCTTAAGACGGATGAGATTTACATATTGTTGTCTGCCGCAGGATTTTATGCATTTTGTCAAACAGCACCTTACAGCATATTCCCATTCGTTGATGATTACAGTCACTGGGGACGAATGTCAAGATATATAGCTGAAAATAATAGACTCATCATCAACTCAGATTTAATTGGCGTTAAAGATTACCCACCTATAGCCGCGCTCTTTCATTATTTCTTCACTCACTTCAGTGGTTATCAAGATAATATTGCAATATTTTCAAATGGGTTGCTTATTATCATTTTCTCAGCGCCAATTTTAATTCCCGTATCTCAATATAAGGCAGAGGAAAAGAAAATAGCATTCATTTTGGCGTCGCTATCTTTGTATTCGCTTTTTTGGATTTTTGGATTAGGATTACACTCTCTCTGGGCAGATTTATTAGTCGGCATTTCATTTGGCATCGGACTCAATATATATTTCAATGGAGAATGGAAAAACAAACGAACTGCATTATTTGCAACTTTACCCATATTACTTTACACGGTTCAAATAAAACAAATAGGGCTATTATTTTCAATGTTCACTTTGGCAATTATTGGAATTGATTACTTAAAATACGATAAAGATAAATTAGTAAAAAAACTAACGTATTTAGTATTAATACTGGCCGCACTATTGTTGTTTGAATGGACGTGGAAGAATCATTTAAACACACAAGGCATTGCAAGAGTTTTCAAAAATGAATTGTCTTTAGCTCAAATTTTCAGTGCGTTTAATCCAGGCACTGCCACGGAGAGAGAGAGCCTCACAGTAAGAAGATTTATAGACTATTTTTTCTTCACACATCATTTGTCAACATTCTGGTTCATGGCTTCTCTGGTGTTGCTGGGTGGAATAGTTGCTTATAAAAAAATAAATGTATTAGAATTAAATTTAATCAGGTTTGGCCTGGCATATTTATTTTTTGCAGTGTATTCAATTGTACTGTTAATATTATATTTATTCTCATTTAGTGCATATGAAGGCCCCCGCCTTGCATCAATAGATAGATACATATTAACTTATATACTTGGGTTATTGATGTTTCTAGGGGGTGCATTAATAAATATAAGCAAGGGAGATAAAACAAAAAAATTCAAAATATTTTTAATAATAACTTCGATTGTAATAATTTTACCAAACTGTGGTCGAATGTTATTAGACAGCGTCAGAGTTATCCGGAATACATATCCGACACACACAGCAGGAGTCATAAGCCAAATATCAAAATATATAAAAGAAAAAACACCCGAAAAATCCAAAATATATATTATTTGGAGCAATGGATCAAATGATGAAAGTGTAATTTTTTCATACTATTTAATGCCTAGAAAAAATAATACAGATTGTATTTTTGTAAGGCCTCTAGATTCTGTAAGGTTAGAGAATGATATTTGGTCATGTTTAATGTCAATAGATCAGTTTAAAGAAAAAATATCAAGTTACGATTACTTAATTCTTGCAAATCCATCTGAAGAATTTTTAAACTACTTCGTTCAAAAACTCAATATTGAATATGACACTAAACAGCCGATGATGTTTAAAATTGTTCATGAAAATGAATTGAGACTAGAAATAGTAAAATGAAATTAATTTTATTTATAATGGCAGGTGGTATAGGTTTTATTACGGAAATTCTAATGATTCAAATACTGGTGTCCATGTTTTCTATCTCTTACGTTTCCGTAAGAGCAATCTCCTTTCCAGTTGCGGTATGTGTAACATGGCTCATCAATAGAAAAGTTACCTTCATAAGTAAAAACCGAGTTGCTGCAGAGCTAAGTCAATATATTTTGATACAAATATTAGGTGGGTCAATTAATTTATCCATATACCTTTTGATTATTTCTAGTCAACAATTTCAAAGTGTCAACCCAATTTTGGCCTTAGCAATTGCCGCCTGTTGTAGTATGATGTTTACTTTCTTGACATCTAAAAATATAGTATTTCAGCAAGAGATAAATACGATGAACATACCCGAAGACCATTCTGACTATTCAGGCCATGAAAATTTGATGGTCATGCAACATGCCAAAAATTATAATTTATATCTTCAAAATTTAATTTCACCTTATATTAACAAGCAAAGTAAGGTTCTTGATTTTGGTGCTGGATTGGGAGAGTTTGCAGAAAAAACATCTTTAAAATGTAGCAATATTCTATGTATTGAGCCTGACCCCTACCAGTTGAAAATACTGAAAGAAAAAGGTTTTTTAGCAGAGCCGAATATTGATAGTGCCGAGAAAAAAAGCTTTGATTTTATTTACAGCTTTAATGTGCTTGAACACATTGAAGACGACCAAAGTGCTGTCAATCAACTGATTGATAAGTTAACAGCCACTGGTGTCTTATTTATTTATGTACCGGCGTTAAGTTTTCTTTACTCTCAAATGGATAAAGCAGTTGGACATTATAGAAGATATGATAAAAATAGTTTATCAAAGTTATGCCAAGACAAGCAATTGAAAATTTTAAAAATTCAGTATGTAGATTCAGTCGGTGTATTGGCTACTCTTGCCTATAAATATATAGGCAATGGAGAGGGTAAAATAAATCTATTGGCATTAAAGTTTTATGATAATTTTATTTTCCCTGTAAGTAAATTTTTAGATTTAATACTTAATAAATTTATGGGCAAAAATATATTTATCGTCGCTCAAAAGGTTGGCTAAAAATGGAAATAGCTGTTCTTATACCTTGCTTTAATGAAGAACTGTCAATTAGACAGGTTATTTTAGATTTCCAAAAATTTTTACCTCAAGCTAAAATATACATTTACGATAATAATTCAACTGATAAGACAGCTCAAATTGCTAAAGCTTCTGGTGCCATTGTGCGCTACGAGACAAAACAAGGTAAAGGCCATGTTGTGTATAGGATGTTTGGAGATATAGAAGCTGATTACTACATCATGGTTGACGGTGACGGTACATATGATATTTCCATGGCGCCACAGATGATTAATATATTGATCACGGAATGTTGCGATATGGTCAATGGAAAACGAATGGAGTCAGGTGCAGAAAACTATCGCAAGGGGCATCGGTTCGGAAATTGGATGCTCACAGGCATAGTTGCTTCCATATTTTCTGCTCAATTTAGCGATATGCTTTCTGGCTATAAAGCATTTTCAAAAAAATTCGTTAAATCTTTTCCCAGCTTATCGCGTGGTTTTGAAATTGAAACACAAATCACTATTCATGCGCTAGAAATGAACTTGCCAGTGAGGGAAATTGATACGAAATATATAAATCGGCTTGAAGGGTCAGAAAGTAAATTAAGCACCTACAAAGATGGAATCAAAATACTGTATGCCATAGGCTTGTTGTTTATACGAGAAAAACCTTTTGTATTCTTTGGCACCATTTCTGCGGTCTTGTTGGCTATCATGATGACTCTATTTATCCCGATTTATAGTGCATATTTGCTTACCGGTCTTGTACCTAAATTCCCAACACTGATTTTAATTGGCGCATTGGGCGTCTCAAGCCTCATATGTTTGGCAACTGGTTTGATTTCAGAGTCAATAACAATGGTCAGAAAAGAATTGAAACGCCTTACCTATCTTTCTATAAAGCAGCAATGATTGAAAAACATAAAACTCTTTATTTAAGGGTTTTAAGTCTGCTCATTTGTTTTCTGTGTTCTGGGTTCGCTTTTGCACAAATACCCCCCAAAGTAGACCAAGCCCTGCGCCAAGCCGCCATCCCCCGCGATGCTTTGAGTGTGGTGGTCATCCCTTTGGGGGCAGGCAACCCTAAGCCTGCGCGACTTTTGCACCAAGCCGATGTGCAGCGCAACCCCGCGTCTTTGATGAAGCTGGTGACCACCAGCGCAGCGCTGGACTTGCTTGGCCCTGCCTACACCTGGCGAACACCTTTGGCGCTGGATGGCGTGGTCCGCGAGGGCGTGCTGCAAGGCAATGTTCACATTCGCGGCCAAGGCGACCCCAAAATCGGGGTGGAACAGGTGTGGCTGATCCTGCGACGCTTGCAAGGCATGGGCATTCAAAAAATCCAAGGCGACATGGTTTTGGACCGCAGCGCTTTTGAGGTTCCAGCGCAAGACCCGGGGGGGTTTGATGGCGAGCCCCTGCGCCCCTACAA
>JAIXRD010000232.1 GCA_027485365.1 Cryomorphaceae bacterium
ACACGAAATGTTGAAACTTATTATTCTTCGACGTGGAGAAACCCTCGAAAAAATTTTGCCCTTAGTTCAACGGACCTTTAACCCTACGATGAAGTTGGTTATGAAAGAAACTGATCAACACCAAATTAAAAAAAATCGTCAACATTTTGGGATATAGCGTTGGGATAAGTTCAAGGTTTTTTTTGTATTTTTGGATAAACTAGAATTATTATGAAAACAATCTACCTTTTAATCATTTCTTTACCTTTTTTAAGTGTAGCGCAATCCTTTAATGCAACCAATGAAGCAGCTATTGGATCCTTGGCTTCTTTGCATCTTTGTGATTCAAACGCAAACATACAAGCCAACATCATGGGAGCTAATGCCACATGGAACTTTAGTCAAATCGCTGGTATTTTTGGAGTTACAAAAGATGTTCAAATACTCGATGCCACACAAGATCCAAATTACGCATCATTTGCTGGTTCCACTAAAATGTATGATATCGGTGGAAACTTACAAACGTTTTATTCATCATCACCAAATGGTCGAATTTCTCAAGGTTTTGTCTTTAATGAAGTAAGCTTGGGTGCTGTGGTTGCAAGTTGGAATGTAAACCAAGAAAATCTTATGGTTTATCCTTTGAGTTTGGCATCCAATCCCCTCATTGATGCCTTTTCAGGGACAGTAACATCCACCGCAACGGGTACCCTACCTGCTACCGGTTCATCTGTCACCATGGTAGATGGCTCGGGAACCTTGTTATTACCTGGAGGGAATTCATATACCAATGTGATGCGCTTTCATTTAAAAGATTCTGCAAACGCAAGTGTGTTTGGAACCAATGTAGCGTTTGTACGAAACGTCTATGAATATTACGATTTCACAGTAAGTAATATGCCGATTTTCATTACGATGTCGGTTGATGTGAATTCAGCCTTAATAAATAACAGCAGTACCATTATTTTGAGTAAAGACCAGCCAATAACGTTTGTAGGTGACACCGAAATAAATCTGCCTTCTATTCACCTGTATCCAAACCCTGCAGTACACGAAATTCAATTGGATGGTGTAATAATTGGCGATGAATATGCGATTACAAACATCGCAGGAATTCGGATGAATTCAGGATCATACAAAGGTTCCATTGATGTAACAAACTTATCTACTGGAGTTTATTTACTTCAGATAAATGGGCAAACGCTTGAATTCATCAAATAAATTCATTAACGCATTTACGGTCTCCAAGTTTAGGTTTCACCTTAGTGCGCTTTTGCTATTTTTTTGCACCCAAAGCATAGGGCAAGTTTCTCAGCAACTCACCCCTGAAATCCAAGCGTATTTATTCCACATTGTAAGTAAAAGTCCAATTCTTGAAAACAATGTCGGAATGGCATTTGAATATAGTGGACCCTTGGTAAAACTCCCCGACAATAGCATCAATTATGATTCTATTGATAAAATACTGACGGTTTCCCCTAACCTTCTCATTATTCGCACGGATGTATTAGCTAAAAGTCCTAAAGGAATATTAACAGAGGCCTGCAATAAAACGGCGATGTATGAAATGTGTCGTCAAATACAGAAATATTCTGATGGAGAACCGATTTCTTCTCTCCCCCTTTTGGACCGATACTTCACCTTGTTTTTTGATCAGCTGCCGAATGAACTTAAGCGAGGTAAGCTGTATGAACAACTTCTTAATCCGTTGGAAAGTCCCATTTTGTTGACTAATATTTCTTTGAATGAGCGATTATTCAATTTACAAATCAAAGGATTTACAAAAGGCTCAGACAACAAACTAATAATCGATGCTCAGGGTAAAGCAATCAACCAAGCCATAGAAGAGCGCACACGAAGTCTATTTCAGCTCCTTGGAGGCAGTTCGAACTTGTTCAAAAGTATGTTAATGGCTGCTGGAGACGGAAGCTATACCGAAGGCATGCTTCAGGAACGTGATAAAGATGAGAATGGTAGTTTTAATAAGGGGCTCCCTCGGGCAATTGGACTTTTTCCGTATGAAGTTGATGTCGAAAAGGATAAAAAAAACTTAAGGACAAAACGAATTACGTCCAAGGAATTATGGACGATAGGAAATCAGAAACAAACGCAGGTACATTTTGATGTATGGGGTTACAACAGTACGAACCAAACCACAGTAATCGTTGAAAAAGGTGGGAGACAGTATCCGCTTTTTGGATCTCAAACCACGCGCTTCTTAACACCCGATTCAACCTTTTCCAAAGGAAGTACCTTCATGAAAGTGCTTAATGATTTAAATGATGTTACTTATAAGGAACTGAAGGAAGCATTGATCGGAAAAAATGGATTAAATGAACAAGTTGTTAAAGCGCAAGAGCAACTGGGGGAAATCGAAACAATTATCAATCAAAAAGAAGGGGATTTAGGCGAATTATATAAAGAAGACTACCGAACAAAGAATCGAGCGAAGCGAAAAGAATTGAAGCAGCGAAAATACGACGACCCCAGCTTAGCCTTGAAACCAAAGACGAAAGCAAGAAAGAAAGCAAAGAACAAGCACCAGTCGGACCTTGTTGAACTGTACGCAGGTTATGACGAAACGCTTAGCCTTGTTGAGAGTTTAATCACAGAACGAGATGAACTGGCAAAAGAATTCAATCACCGCGACAAGATTTATAAACGGTATGTACAACTTCTTGGCGAACATTGGATGCCTTTCACAGAAGTAAACGGGCTATACACCTTTGAAGACGGGACCACATTTGATATCTTCACACAAGATTTAACCTTTCCTCCAACCGACTCAAGCGAGCTTGTAGAAGTTAGGTTGCTATCTATTCCCGAAGACTATGAGGGAGAATCATCTGATGAAATTATGATGCACCTTTCCATGGTAGATGTACGTCCGTTTTTTGATGCGGATTTTGAAATTAATTTTGAAGATGTATTTGAGTCTGACGCATATAAGTTTGAAGGGCGAATATTTACAGATAAGGATACTAGTTTTTTTAAAAAACTATTCGAATCCTACAATAAAAATCCACTCCCTATTGAGTTAACCTTGGATGGAATGGGAATTGGGATGTGGAAAGATAGCGCAATCGTTCGTGATCCGGAACAAAAAGAAC
>JAIXRD010000117.1 GCA_027485365.1 Cryomorphaceae bacterium
GGTCATTTTCAAATTATCTGGATTCCCCATACGCATTGGGATGGGAAACGTAACTTGAATTACGGATTGAACAGCACCTGGTTTGTTAACAAAATACACCTGATTTCCATCCGTTTTGTTCGGATCTTTAAATTGAGGTTGTGCTGGTGTATTTCCGTTCCATGAACCAAAGAATTTTTCGATGTATGCGTCAGCCTCCGCGCGCGTAATGTCTCCAACGATTACCAAATAGGCACCTTGAGGCGTAAAATGTTGTTTGTAATATCCTTTGATGTCGTCCAGTGTAATTGCTTCAAGAGTTTTAAACGTCATTACCTCACCGTACGGATGATTTGGGAAATTAACTTTAGCCGTAGCATTATTTGCCATGCCTTGTCCTTCTGATTTTAGAGAAACCAAGCCGGATTTAAATTGATCCACAATCCGCGTGTATTCAGATTCAGGAAAAGACGCATTCAAGGTAATGTCCGCCATTAATCCCATTCCTTTTTCAAGGTGTTTTGTTAGGGTTGAAAGATACACGTTGGTTGCACTGGCATTGATGGTTGCACCAATAAAATCAATTTCTTTATCCAATTGATCTTTTGACCTATTTTGCGTGCCAGACATGATTAATGAACCGGTTAATTCATTTAAGCCGGCCTTGTCTCCTTCCAATCCTGGGGTATAGCCTAGGGTCAGGTCGAACGATACTTTAGGTAGTTTGTGGTCTTCCGAAAGAATGACAACCATTCCGTTTTTGGTGGTCCATACTTCTGATTCTTTAAGTTGAATCGGAGTAGGGGTAGCCGCTTTCGGCATGATTGAACGATCAATTTGTGCGTATATGCTGCTGAACGCTAACGCAACGAGGAGTGATAAGGTATATTTCATGATTATTTTTCAGTTGGTAAGTAATATAAAATGACGCGTGCATTATCTGTTAGATAGGTATTAGCCACGCGTTGAATGTCTTCTTTTGTGACTTTACGATACATTTCAAGCATCTGATTCGTGCGCGCTGCCGTTCCGTAGTACACGTGATTATCTGCAAGACTTTCAGCGATTCCAGCTACCGATGAGGTAGATTCAACCACTTGTTTTTCGAATTTATTCAACACGGATTGATATTCTTCATCTGAAATCAATTGATCTTTCATGGCTCTGATTTCAATATCAAAAGCATCCTGAATATCGGTCAAAGAAATTCCCTCTTTAGCTAAGGCTAAGAAGATATTCATTCCGCCATCTTCTAATCCATAATTAAATGAGCTCGCATAGGTAGCGATTTGTTTTTTCTCAATTAGGTTTTTGTTGATGCGTGAACTGTTTCCACCAGAAAGAATTTCATTCATAAACTCCAGTGCGTAGCTGTCTGCATTTTTTTGGTCAGGAATTTTATATCCCATAAAAATCCCAGGTAACTGAATGTTGTCGTAAATGGTATCGGTTATAACACCGCGAATTGGCTCCTTATCTTTTTGTGTTCTTCGCACCACGATTGGAGTCGCCTTTAATTTGTTTAACAAGGCAAGGGCAGCTTTGTCTTTAGTTTTGTTTATGTCTTTCGCATCGAATTTACTCTTGTCGATACCATACTTAGTTTGAAAACTTGCCGTGGGCAAGCTGATGAGGTCACGGTACAAATTGATTGCTTGGCCGCTCGGAATAGACCCGAAATACTGCTCAATCCATAGTTTAGTTTTTTCAATTGGAATATCTCCTGCAATGGAGATTGTAGCATTGTTTGGTACATAAAAATCTTGGTAAAACTGTACGTAATCTGCCTCAACTGCTGCATCTAAGTGCTCCATAGAACCGATAGGAACCCAACGATACGGATGACTCGGGAAGGCTCGTTTGAACATTTCTGAAATAAAACTCGCATACGGCTTATTGTCTACTCGCTGACGTTTTTCTTCTTTTACGACACTGCGTTGCGTTTCGATTCCTACGTTTTCAACTTTAGCATGCAACATACGCTCACTTTCTAACCAAAGACCTAATTCTAATTGGTTTGAAGGTAAAATTTCATAATAGTATGTTCGGTCTTGAGAAGTATTCGCGTTTAAGGTACCTCCGTTTTTTTCGACTAACTTAGAGTATTCACCTCTTCCAATGTTTTGAGACCCTTCAAAAAGTAAGTGTTCAAAGAAATGCGCAAAACCGGTGCGTTCTGTGTTCTCATTTTTCGACCCAACATGATAGAGTACAGAAACAGCTACAATTGGCGTGCTATGCTCTTCGTGTAGAATAACATGTATCCCATTTGGTAGATCATATTCAAGGTAGGTTATCTTGGTTTGGGCAATACTCGTGTTCCATGAGAGCAAGAACAGCATCGAGAAAGAAAAATACTTCATATAATAAATTTTGAAGCGCTAATTTACAACAAAGAAGGCAATCCGAATGATGTCGGTTGAAATTTAATCACCTTCAAGAAATTGGCCTAAAAATTGCCTACCTTTGAACCTATGCAGCGAATATTACCCTTGGTGTTCTTGTTGTTCTCCATTGCTTACGGACAAACAGTAGTACCGTTTAGGGATTTCAATAATTTTTTCTTGAGTTATGAGAACGGTGGCTTTAAAACCATTGAAATTCAGCCTGTAAAAGATTACCAAGCAGGAGACGAATTGGTAGCTTACATTGATACCCGTGGAAATTTGAGGCTTTATGATGGAAGACAACGCAAGGATATTACGAACCTCAATGTAGAATACCAAGTTTCAGATCATTTGTTGGGTTATATGATCGGTCCAACCTTAAATATGTGGGATAAGGGTCGTCTACAAACCTTAACTTACTTCGGTCGGAAGTTCTTAGTAAAAGATTCTCTGATTGTATATGAAGATACGCGATTCAATACCTTAAATGTGTATTGGAAAAAAAACACCATGAGTCTCGCTACAATCATTGGAGAGTTGTCAATTCCAACAACGGTAGGAGAGAATATCTTAGTTTTTAAAGACAATGGGAATTTGTTTAAGGTATTTCAAGATGGAATGATCTATGAAATCTGTGCGTGGAACGGAACAATTGATTTTCAATTGGGTACGGATATCATTTGTTTTAACGACCCAACCACTCGAACCTTTGTCGCATTTGAGCACGGTGAGTTCATAGACGTGGAGAACCAGTTTATGAGAAAATATAAAGCGGGTAGAGGTTTTATCGTTTATGAAGACTTGAATTCCAACTTGTGGTTATATAAAAATGGAGAAAAGACCTTACTAACCAATTTTATCTCGTCCTTTTGGGATGTTAAAGATGATGTAGTGATATGGGGGGAGAATAATTACCTCTTCACCTATGTGAACGATGAGAAAATTCAAGTCGCAAATTTTATACCCAACACCTGGGAAATTAAAAACAATACCATTGCGTATCGAAATATTATGGGTGGTGTATCAGCGATGGTTAATGGGGTAAATCATGAAATAACGCTGTTAGCCGATTCGGAGTTTAAAATCTATGGAAATTCGGTATTGGTTAAATTATTCAATAATTCGCATCTTGTTTTGTCTGATGGAAAGGTTATTTCGAATTAATAGCGCCCTAAAATTTCTTGTTCTTTTTCTTTGCACATCGATGTCTGCTGCAGCTCAGGTGCCTGCCTTTGATAAACTTGAACAGTTGTATGATCAAGGAAGGTATCAGCTTGTTTACAGAAAATCTGTACGTTTATTGAACAAACCTGAATACGACTATTCGCTATTGCCAGAATATTATCAAGCGATTGCTGCACTCCAGTTGTTGCGCAATGAGGGCTGGAGAAACAAACATACAGAAACAATTGATTTTTCTTTCGACTTTTTAAAAGCACTCGGAAAAACTGAAAAAGGCACCAAGTTGAAAGTTAATCATGGACAAGAATTACGCTCGCTGCAATCGGATTTAAACGATTGGATTGGAGAATTATCGCAGGATAAGGAGAACAAGCTCGTTCGAACATATAGCCCAAGTATTCGTGCATTGAATGCGATGCTACGCACGGAGGCAACTGAACCTGCGAGTGCTGAGTGGGAGGCTCCTGTGGGATTACTCGGAAAGGAACAAGCCGTCGCCATGATAACGTATGCGCAAGCATTCATTGGAACACCTTATGTTTGGGGAGGGGAAGCTCCAGGCGGATTTGATTGCAGTGGCTTTACTTCGTATGTTTTCGCGCAGCAAGGAAAAAAAATACCCAGGGTTTCGAGGGATCAATATGCCTCTTCAGTAAAAGTTGATGCAAAGGATGCGTGCATTGGTGATTTGGTCTTCTTTGGACAAGAAGGGGTAGTTAGTCATGTTGGGATTTTAGTTAATGAGTTGGGTAAACCCAAGCGTATGATTCATTCCAGCAGCAGCAAGGGGGTAATGTTTCAAGATATTGATAACTCGAAGTATTATTCGACTCGAGTTATTGGTTATGGAAGGTATTAGCGCCGCCTTTTTTCATTGTATCCTAAAATCAATACCGTAATCAGTATTAATCCAGTTACAATGCTTAATGGAATAACCCAACGAACAAGCTCGCTTAAATTGCTTAGTATGGCCAAGGTAGTGTACACCCAAAGCACGGAAATTGAGCTCACCCCAAGGATTCTAAATCGATATTGATTAGACCATATTACATCAAAGGTATTGATGTATAATTGGTTAAAAATTGGAATGCTAAACCAAGTCCATCGTGTTTCCAAAGAATCGGGTACCGCATTGAAGTAAATAATTAAAAAAGCCGTTAAGACAAAATTAATCACAGAGAGCCATTCGGCTTTGGTTGACCTCGATTTGATCAATAAGTGTATTCCGCTGGTGAAAAAAGGAGGCAACAAAAAGAAAACCCAGCGATAGGCATAAACGCTAGTAAATGAAATCGCTTGGTATAAAAAGAATAAAAAAAACAGTGTATTCAATACAAAGACCAAGAGCCAAAAATTGTATTTGATACGTTCTAGCATGATATTCTTCGACTTAATTCCGTTGCGCAAACTAATTGCCAAAGGGCACGAGCACCGACATTGGCGTCCCAATCTCCGCTGCTTCCTGGTGAAACTTCATTCAAATCAAAGCCAATAATTCTACGACCAGACTCAACCACTTTAAACATTAAAAAACTAAGTTGTTCTAAGGTAAATCCTCCTGCTACTGGAGTTCCAGTATTTGGGCACAGATTAGGGATTAACCCGTCAATATCGAAGGAAATGTATACGTCGTTAGAAAGGGACTCGATAATTTCTTCGCACTGGGTATTCCATGTTTTACCCATAAATGTTTCTTCCTTCAAGTTCCAATCAAAAAAGGTAGTGATTTTTGGATGGGTAAGGGATAGCTGATGTTCATCCGCAGATAAATCCCGAATCCCAACTTGGACCAACTGGTTTAAATTACTGCAGGATTCAACTACATTGTACATGATGCTTGCATGCGATTGTTCAAATCCTTCATAGGCCTCTCGTAAATCTGCATGCGCATCAATTTGTAGGATGCTAAATGAACTATAATGCGCATTGAGTGCCTGAATCAAACCAAGCGGTGTGGAATGCTCACCCCCCAAAACGGCACAAATTTTACCAGATTGAATGAGGGCTTCAACCCGAGATTTTAGGTTTGTGGTTAGCGCTGTATGTGCTTCGTTAATTTCCGAAATTATTGCTGTGTGCTTTTCCTGAGCTGAATCTTCACCAAGCTGTTCGAGGTCTAAGAAATATTGGCTTGCTCTGTCGTTCAGTGAATCGTTAATGGCTTTCCAATCCTCAGAGATTGGCGTTAAAAATACCTTCGTTTCAAACGCGTCCTTTAGTTTAGGATGAAAGAAGTCTAGTTGTGTGGATGCATCTAATATAGCTTGTGGACCATTGCTCGTTCCTTTGCCATAGGAGGCCGTTGCATCCCAAGGAATAGGAATGATAATAAGATCAGCCTCTTCTTCGGTACATGGAAAACCAAAAATATTTCCATTTGCAACACCTACACCGTTGGGATCAAAACTCATTTGCTTGTATTTTTTAAATGATAGGCTTCAACACTTGCTCGAACAGATTTGAATTCGCTCAATAACGCATCCGCCTCTGCTTCAGTAACAGGGATTTCATCACACACCATGCGAATGGCACGTTGCACTAATTTTTCATTACTTAATTGCATATCCACCATTTTGTTGCCTTTGACATGCCCGAGTTTAATCATAAGGGCCGTTGAGATCATGTTGAGTACCAATTTTTGAGCAGTACCGGATTTCATGCGCGTACTTCCTGTAACAAATTCAGGTCCTACAACAGGAACCATCGGAAAGGTAGATTCATTAGCTAAAGGTGAACCCGGATTACAGGTGATGCCTCCGGTTAAAATTCCTTTTTGGTTCGCGGTTCGAATTGCGCCCATTACGTAGGGCGTTGTGCCCGAGGCAGCAATTCCAACGAGGGTGTCCAATTCATTAATGTTGTGATTCATGAGATCAAGCCATCCTTGTTTTTCATCATCTTCTGCAAATTCAACGGCTTTGCGTATGGCATGATCACCACCTGCAATTAATCCAATCACTACACCATGGTCAACTCCGAACGTTGGCGGACATTCACTCGCGTCAACAATTCCTAAACGACCGCTGGTTCCTGCGCCCAAATAAAAGAGCCGACCACCTTTGGACATGCGCAGATGACATGCATCAACAAAGGCTTCAATCTGTGGGATGATAAGTTGAACCGCCGCCGCAACTTTAGCATCCTCTGAATTGATTCCGTTGAGAAGCGCGAGCGTGGATAGCGATTCTAGGTTGTCGTGGTCCGAGGTGCTTTCCGTTATTCGTATCATGTTAAATAGGCATAATGTTCTTCCGAAACTAAATCCACTTCTACACGGTTTTTAAGTGTAGTAGATAAGCTTAAACCAACAAAATCAGCTTTTATCGGGTATCTTCGGTGTTGGCGATCTACTAAAACTAAGGTTTTAATGGAGTGGGTTGCTTGTTGCAGGAATTTAATCAGTGCATATTGCATGGTTTTCCCTGAATTGATCACATCGTCAACCAGTACGATGTATCCATGCTTTAAATCGACTTCAGGAATGGAAAGACCAATTGGACTTGCCCATGGTTCATCTTTGTTGATTTCAATTTCAAACAACTGAGTATTTAGGCCGCCGTAAGAGTCGATTACCGATTTAAGCTGCGTTGCAAGTAAAAACCCATTGCCTTGAATACCGCCAATGAAGATTTTTTCCTGATCGGTACATTGCTCCAAAATCTGGTAGGCGAGACGGGTAATCTTTTGATGTATTTCTTGGTGTTTTAGAATTACCTGCATGGTCAAATTTTCTATGCAAATATACGCTTAATTCGTAAGTGCTTTTAATAGGTAGAGAATTGTGTGCACTTTCCTTACCTTCGCTGTGTGAAATTGGTGGAAACGACTCGGTATTGGTTGAAATTCATGTCATTCAGACGGGTTCTGAATTTCCTGGGATTAGTTTTGAGTTATTACACGTCGCGAATCATAAAAAAGAGCATACCTCTTGGCTTACCTTTTCATGTGAGTATGGAGCCAACCACGGCCTGTAATTTAGGTTGTCCGGAATGTCCAAGTGGCTTGAAAAAATTTACGCGACCAACCGGTAAGATGGAATTGGTCCGCCATGAAAAATGGTTGAAAGAGCTTTCGAAAACTGTATTTTACGTCACCTATTATTTTCAAGGAGAACCCTTCCTAAATCCTCAATTTTTAGAAATGATAAAAGCTGCCAAACGTTACCGAATGTTTACCGCAACCTCAACCAATGCACATTTTATTACCCAAGACAACGCGGAGGAAGTAGTTAGAAGTGGATTGGATCAATTGATAATTTCAGTAGACGGGGTTACCCAAGAAGTTTATGAGCAATACCGAGTGCATGGCGATTTAGAAAAAGTTTGGAGAGCTACGGAAGCCTTAGTTAAAGCAAAGCAAAAGCTCAATTCGAGCACTCCTAAATTAATATTTCAATGCCTTGCAGTTAAGCCGAATGAACATGAGATTCCTTTGGTATTTGAAAAGGCGAAAACCTTGGGGGTAGATGAGGTACGTATTAAATCAGCACAATTATATGATTACAAACATGGGAATCCGCTGATGCCTGAAAAGGAGGAATACAGCAGGTATAAGCAAACGAGGCAAGGTGAATTTGTTTTGAAAAATACCGGGGGTAATCACTGCTGGCGCATGTGGACGGGGAGTGTCGTAACTTGGGACGGAAAGGTTGTTCCTTGTTGTTTTGATAAAGATGCCGCCCACGCTATGGGGGAACTAACTAAAGATTCTTTTAATAAGATCTGGAGGAATCCAAGTTATCAAGCATTTAGAACTGGTATATTAAAAAACCGACAAGGAATCGATATTTGTCAAAATTGTTCAGAGGGCTCCAAGGTTTGGCTCTAGTGAAAATTAGAAGGTTGCGTACTTATTTTCAATATTTGGATTTAAAAAAAAAATTATATTTGGCCAAACCTTTAAACTAAATTATTATGAAAATCGGTATTAAACACCAAGAGAGTTACTCGCGTGGCTCATTAATTCTTCGCTCCCTATTTGGAGGCCTGTACATTGCATTGCCTCACGGGTTTTTGTTAATTTTTATGTCAATCGCTTCATCCTTTGTTGGCATTATTAATTTTTGGTCCATTCTAATTACTGGAAAAATGATTCGCTCAATGTTCGATTTTCAGTTGAATTTAATGCGTTGGTCGTTGCGTGTTA
>JAIXRD010000272.1 GCA_027485365.1 Cryomorphaceae bacterium
AAAACGGCTGAATTCAGTGCAGCGTAAAAATTATCGGTTGTTGGAACCACGGTTCCTAAATATTGTTTGACTAAGTCAGGATGTTCTTGAACAGCTTCTGAGAAGGAACAAAAAATAATGCCTAACTCAGCGAGTTTAGCTTTAAAGGAGGTGCCCACGGATACGGAATCCATTACAAAATCTACTGCCACCCCGGTTAATCGTTGTTGCTCCTCTAATGAAATACCCAGTTTTGACATGGTTTCTTTCATTTCAGGGTCCACATCATCCCACGATTCGTATTTCTTGGTTTGTTTGGGTGCAGCGTAATAAGAGATGGCTTGAAAATCTGGTTTTTTATAATTGACATGAGCCCAATCGGGTTCCTTCATGGTTTTCCACACTTCAAAGGCTTTCAAGCGATAATCCAACAACCAAGAAGGTTCATTTTTTTTTGATGAAATGAGATGAATGATTTGTTCGGTTAATCCTGCTGGAACAACATCTGAATCAATATCGGAAACAAAGCCATATTGATATTCTTTATCTGCTAAATCTTTGGCTAATTCGTTTTCAGTATATCCAGCCATAATTACACGGAAAAAGACTCACCGCATCCACAGGTACGATCAGCATTTGGATTATTAAACACAAAACCTTTTCCATTTAATCCGCCGGAAAAATCAAGCGTAGTACCGATCAGATAGAGGTAACTCTTCCGGTCTACTACCACTTTAATTCCATTGTTCTCAAATGAAGAATCTTGCTCAGTTTCATGATTATCAAAGGTAAGTTGATACATTAACCCCGAACATCCTCCGCCGGAAACCCCAACGCGAATAAAAAAACCATCCTTCCCTTCATCTTCCATCAAGCGAAGGGCTTGCTTCTTGGCCTGATCTGTAACGGTTATCATCTTATTTAGATTTATTTTAAATAGTGCGTGCAAAAATACCACAAAAGAGGTATTGCTTCCAAGTATATAAAACAAAAAATCCCTAAAACAGTTTAGGGATTTCTGAAATAAGGAAAGAACAGGTTCCTTTCCAAGTATTTTATTTTGCTACTTCGATGACTTTCGTGTACAATTCTTCTGTAGCTGATTTGAAAACCAAGGTATATGTACCATTCATTAAATCATTCATATGCAATGATTTTGCATCGGATACCGGTATGGTAGGCATAAATTGTCCATTCGATGCAACAATTTCAATAAATTCAATTCGAGCATCACTCCATATAATGGTTGCGTTACCTGTAGAGGCATTATAAACCACCTGCACTTTATCATCATCCAACTTCACGGGAATTTCTTGGTTTGCTCTTACATAGGCTACCGAAGATAAGGCTAAAACTAAGGTTAAAATAAGTGTTTTCATAGTTGGTTGTTTTGTTGTTATTGGTACAAAGTTGCTATAGTTTAGCGCATGTAGCAAGCATTTGACCTCTTTACGTAGGAAAATACGATTTGTTACATAAATAATCCTACGTATAACTACGTAGAGCGCAAATATTCAATAGAAGCTCTCTTTTAGTCAAATATTTATGCCCAATAGTCATTTAGTGTGTGGCACATAAATAATCCGTGTAAATTGGTTAAAGAAATAAGGAGAGATACAGGTGGCTTCTTAAATCGAGTTACTGCTTGGAGAGGCAGAAAAGTTTCTAGTCAAAAGTTTTTTCGCACTCGGTTTAGTTATAGAAGCCCCTGTTTTTTTAAGACCACTCAGGCATTATGCCTACTACGATAGAAGGGAAGCTTAGGCTTCCTTTCTTTTTTTGTACAACAACGGCCTGCTTGGTGCCGCATCATTATCAAAATTTGATAGCTGCAATTCTAGGATGTAGAGGCCATCTTCCACCTCATTAGGAACGTAAATTAATTCGGTAATCGTTCGGTTGGTTATCGGCTGTTCGGGTACATTCCAAAACGCATGATGAAAAGCTAAGGCCCCACCGTCTATTTCCTTGTCAACCGAAGGAATATCTACCAAGAGGTGTTTGACTCCTAATTTATTTAATACCTCTACACACGCCACATCCATATATGTAGGATTCGTATCCGAGTAATTAACGGTGAATTTATTGAGGTCATTTGGTTCCGTTCGGATGACCAAGGCTTCACACGCGTTAAGCTCAGCCAATTGTTCAGCGGTAATCACCCGATCTCCATCAATAAGCAAAGGCATTACAGTAAGCAGCTGGGCGTCAAAAAAAAACTGGTCAAAACAAGCGGAAACCGGAAAAATCTCCTTAGAAATATGCCCATGTGATTCGGTGTGGGTGCCATGACCGTGCGGATTGAAATAAATATCTCTAAAATTTACCGCACCCCCCTCAGCCACGCTGCCAACAAATCCATTTTCCATCACCGGTGTAATGCGCGGACTATTCAAATACCATGCGCGTACCCCTTGAGCAGAAACACCAATAGAAAGATCAATAAACACTGTGGTATCGATGAACCAATCTCGATCTAGATAAAATTTCATAATCAAAGCTAATCAATTCCCCTTACTTGACAATTGAATGTAAATAAAGTTAAACCCGATTAATATCCACTGCATATAATGAACTTATCTTTGCATTATGGAACAAAAGGATTTACTCAAAGAAATCATATCGCATTGTAAAGAGTACGGGTATGTTTTCCCCTCTTCAGAAATATATGACGGCTTAGCTGCAACCTATGATTACGGGCAACTTGGCGCTGAATTAAAAAATAACATCAAGACGTATTGGTGGAAAGCTATGACGCAATTGAATAGCAACATCGTGGGTATTGATTCGGCAATTTTTATGCATCCAACCACATGGAAAGCATCCGGGCATGTTGATGCGTTTAATGACCCATTAATCGATAATAAAGATTCAAAAAAACGCTACCGTGCGGATGTGTTGTTAGAAGAATACCTTGAAAAGCAAACCCAGAAAATTCAAAAAGAAGTTGAAAAAGGTGAAAAACGCTTTGGGGACAGTTTCGATAAGGATCAGTTTATTGCGACCAATCCAAACGTACTGCGCATCAAGGAAAAACAAGCTCAAGTGCAAGAGCGCATGAAAACCGCGCTAAATGAAAGTAACTTAGAAGACTTACGTCAACTCATTATAGACCTCGAAATTGTATGCCCAATTTCAGGATCAAAAAATTGGACCGAAGTTCGTCAATTCAATTTAATGTTCTCTACCTCGCTGGGTTCTGTTGCCGGAGAATCTTCCACCATTTACTTGAGACCAGAAACGGCACAAGGAATTTTCGTGAACTTTTTGAATGTTCAAAAATCAGGAAGAATGAAGATCCCGTTTGGCATTGCACAAATTGGTAAAGCATTTAGAAATGAAATCGTGGCACGTCAATTTATTTTTAGGATGCGTGAATTCGAACAGATGGAAATGCAATTCTTTGTTAAACCGGGTGAAGAACTTAGTTGGTATGAACACTGGAAAGAAGCAAGAAAAAAATGGCATTTAAACCTAGGTTTAGGAGAGAATAACTACCGGTTCCATGACCACATTAAATTGGCGCACTATGCCAATGCGGCCTGTGACATCGAATTTAATTTCCCAATGGGATTTAAGGAACTTGAAGGAATTCACTCACGAACGGATTTCGATCTTAAACAACATGAAATCCATTCAGGGAAAAAACTACAGTATTTCGATCCGTCTACGAATGAAAGTTATGTTCCATTTGTTATTGAAACATCCGTTGGATTGGACCGAATGTTCCTTTCTGTGTTAAGTGCTTCGTATACCGAGGAAAAACTTGAGGACGGCAGTGAACGTACCGTGTTAAAAATTCCAGCGGCCTTGGCGCCCTATAAAATCGCGGTACTACCCCTGATTAAAAAAGACGGGTTGCCAGAAAAAGCGCAAGAAATTATGCGCATGTTGCAATTAGATTACACCATTCAATACGACGAAAAAGATTCTATTGGAAAGCGCTACCGCCGTCAAGATGCCATTGGAACTCCGTTTGCAATTACCGTAGACCACCAAACCCTCGAGTCAAATACAGTAACCATACGAAATCGAGATACCATGGTTCAAGAACGAATCGCTATTGACTCTTTACCTGCCTTTTTAAACACGCACTGCAGTTGGTCTTCCTTATTAGGCGCATTAGCATAGCGATTGTTTCTTATTTAATAAGTACCTCTTGGGCATTCAGTCAGTTGATTAATGAGCCTACTCATGCGTTTGGTAACCTGCCCTTTTTGAATTCCCAATGCATTAAAAACGCGCAATTAAACGAATTGTACGGGACAATCTATACCAAACTCCCAGGAGAAATGATCCTAAAAACAACAGGGTTTGTTCGGTACCAATTTGATTCGTTGGGACAAACAACTTCCATGCTTTCGTACCGCCCACATCTTGCATTCATCGATTCTATACGCTACCATTTTCAATATTCGAATGCTCGAATAACTGAAATAAAAGCCATTAGGAAAAAGGATTACTCCATTCAATTCTTTACCTATTCAAACGATAATCTTAATAACTCCGAAGAACGCATAGGACTCCTTTCGTCAGGAGAAGAAATACAAACTAATTCCTTTTCTTATGAGGATGAAATCCTAGGAACTGATCACCTGACTACCATTTCGTATCAGGGAGGAAATCCATACAAATACATTCGAAGAACTTATGACGTATTAAACAACCTGACCCGTGAAGAATCCATAGATTATTTGAGCCAAGACACCATCACAACTTGGTTTACGTATGATACAAATTCAAAGCTTACCCGTAAAAAGACAATGGATGGCGAACACTTGGAAGAATTAGTAATAAGCTACCAATCCAATCAAGAAGTTGAGGCGATTAAGTTTTATACCAATGGCCAACTTAGCAAAGAAATACAAATTATTTATCAGGCGGAAAACCAGACCTTAAGTTCCGTCATTCGTTTGGATCACCGCTCAAAACTGATGGAAATAATACGGTTTTAGGACTTATTTAGATTTTTTACTTACCGCAAAGGCAATTCCAAAAATCACAATTAAACCCACAAAAATCATGAAGAATGACGAAATGCCGTCTGTATTTGCTAAAAACATATGTGAATTGTTTAATAACTTTAAGTTACCGAAATAAATCAGGTAAGCCTAGCACAATTACAATTAATAACTTCTTGTTTATCAAACACATATAGCCCTCGAACATTCAATTCAATTTCAGTAAAAAATCATCCTAACTTATTTTTAACTTTGCAGAAAAAAAATAATGTTTCGAACGCATACCTGCGGTGAATTAAGAGCCGAGCACATAGGAAAAGAAGTTACACTCAGTGGATGGGTACAAAAATCAAGGGATTTAGGAGGGATGACCTTCATCGACCTGAGAGACCGGTATGGCATCACCCAGTTGGCATTCAATCTAGAAAAAGACCAAGCGCTTTGTCTTGAAGCCCGAAAACTTGGACGAGAATTTGTGATTCAAGCGGTTGGAACTGTGATTGAACGCTCCAGTAAAAATCAACACTTAGCCACCGGACACATTGAAATCGAAGTGTCTTCGTTTCGCGTGCTCAATGCATCCAAAACGCCTCCATTTACCATTGAAGATCAAACCGACGGGGGTGATGAACTGCGTATGCAATACCGCTATTTAGACTTGCGCCGCACGCCAGTTCAGCAAAAACTCATCCTTCGCAATAAGGTAGCGCTTGAAACTCGAAAGTATCTAGATCAACTTGGTTTTATGGATGTGGAAACGCCGGTGTTAATTAAATCTACCCCGGAAGGCGCCCGCGATTTTGTGGTTCCTAGCCGTATGAATCCCGGTCAGTTTTATGCCCTTCCCCAGTCCCCGCAAACCTTCAAGCAATTGCTTATGGTTTCAGGACTTGATCGCTATTACCAAATCGTGAAATGTTTCCGCGATGAGGATTTACGTGCAGACCGTCAACCGGAATTCACGCAGATCGATTGCGAAATGGCCTTTGTGGAGCAAGAAGACATTTTACAGGTTTTCGAAGGCTTAATTAAACACCTGTTTGCCGCAGTAAAAGGCATTGCGTTTACCGAGCCCTTCCCTCGAATGACTTATGACGAAGCCATTCATCGCTACGGATCAGATAAACCGGACTTGCGCTTCGGAATGAAATTCAATTACTTGCATGCGCTTCAAGGCAAAGGCTTTGCCATCTTTGATCAGGCAGAAACGGTTATTGGTATTGTGGTAGAAGGCGCAGCAGAATATACCCGCAAGCAACTGGATGAACTCACGGAATGGGTGAAACGACCACAAATTGGTGCCAAAGGCTTAGTGTATGTAAAATACAATGCAGACGGTAGCATCAAGTCTTCGGTAGATAAATTCTATAGCGAAGCGGACTTTCAAGCCTTGGCCAAGGAACACAACATAAACGCCGGTGATTTGTTATTGGTATTGAGTGGGGAATTAGCCAAAACGCAAAAACAAATGAATGAACTTCGCCTTCATGTAGCACAACAACAAGGACTTCGAAACACAGGCGAATTTTGTCCGGTTTGGGTATTAGATTTCCCCTTGTTAGAAAAAGACGAAGCGTCAGGAAGGTATTTTGCGATGCATCACCCGTTTACATCACCGAAACCCGAAGACATTGCACTCATGGATTCTAATCCAGGAGCCATTCGTGCGAATGCTTATGACTTGGCTATGAATGGTGTAGAATTAGGTGGAGGATCCATTCGAATTCATGACCGCACCTTACAAGAAAAGATGTTCGCCTTGCTTGGATTTACTCCGGAGCAAGCCCAAGAGCAATTCGGTTTCTTAATGGGTGCCTTTGAATACGGAGCGCCGCCGCATGGTGGACTCGCCTTTGGCTTAGACCGTTTAGTAGCGACCATGTCGGGTGAAGAATCCATTCGTGATTTCATTGCCTTCCCAAAAAACAACAGCGGTAGAGATACAATGATCGACGCGCCGTCCATGCTAGAACCTACTCAATTAACCGAATTAGGAATTAATTTACTCCCCAATGAACATTGATCACTTACAAGATCGAATTGCACCCTTGCGTGCCCAGTTAATTGACCACCCAGTATACCGGCAAATTGCTACAGAAGAAGAATTGAAGGCTTTTACGGAAGAACATGTCTTTGCCGTATGGGATTTCATGAGTTTACTAAAGAGTCTGCAACAGCACCTTACCTGCGTGCAAGTGCCTTGGATGCCTACAAAAAATAAAGAGACACGTCGGTTTATCAATGAAATTGTCGTGGGCGAAGAGAGTGATTTTGATGCAAGTGGAAAGACCATGAGCCATTTTGAGATGTATTTGCAGGCGATGCAATCTATGGGGGCGAATACCCAAGAGATGGCGCGATTTATTGAATTGATTTCAAACCAAGTACCTATTGAGGAAGCCCTAGATGCGTGTATGATTAATCCGGAAACGAAGGCTTTTGTTCGCTTTACTTTTTCAATCATTCAGCGTGGAAAAATCCATGAAATCGCCTCTGTATTTACCTTTGGACGTGAGGATTTAATTCCAGAAATGTTTATTGAAATGGTGAAAGAATTAAAGGCTAATCACCAATCAGCCCTCGATGATTTCCTGTTTTATTTAGAGCGCCACATTGAAGTAGACGGCGAAGACCATGGGCCACTTTCCTTGAAATTAATGGACGAGGTCTGCGAAGGGGACCCTACCAAATGGGAAGAAGCAACCCAAGTAGCCGAGGAGGCTTTGCGCATGCGAATTCACTTGTGGGATGGGGTGGTAAGAAAAGCCTCAACCCTGTTGCACGGGATTTGAAATCCCGTGCAACAGGGATTTTTTCTTACGCCGCTTTCCGAACGACTGGTTTTATATTATTAAACTCTTGATTTTTTTGATTTCGTTCTTCTTCCAAATCATAATCATCTTGAAGACCCATCCAAAATTTTGCACTGGTGTTGAAGAATTTTGCAAATCGAATGGCAGTATCTGCTGTAATTCTTCGCTTACCCTTGATTATCTCCGAAATACGGGTTTGAGGAAGGAACGTTTCCTTTGCCAATCGATAGGCAGAAATCTGCATTGGAATTAAGAATTCCTCTAACAAGATTTCACCCGGATGTATATTTTTTAGCTTTTCCATATCTACTTAGTTAATGGTAATCTACAATTTTTGTTTCATATGCATCATTGCTGACCCACTTAAAGATGATTCGCCATTGATTGTTAATCCGAATACTGAAGTATTCATGCAAATCACCTTTTAGTTTTTCCAGTCGGTTAGATGGTGGAATGCGAAGATCATTTATATCTTGTGCGTTGTTGATCATTCTTAATTTTCTTCGCGCTACCTCTTGAATTTCAACGGGCAATTTTCTTGAAGGGTTACCATTCCAAATTTTTTCACATTCTTTATCGCCAAAACTTTTGATCATTAATAACGCTTTGCGTTAGTAACGTCAAAGATAAGTAATTATTTTACTTTGAGGAATTTTTATTATCAGATTGCTTCCTGGGTGTGGGATAAAAGATTCCGCTATCTCGAAACACTCGCAATCGATTAGCGGAATATATCAGCATATCAATTTAATTTGCTGTTTGTATTTCATAGCGCCTGTTTTTCTAGCAAGTGGAGCGAATTAAACTTGGGCACCCTGAAGAAGCCGAAGGATCACTGAAAGGGTCAAGTCTTAGGAGTAAAACGCCGCGTAAAAAACCCGTCGCGGTAGATTTTTTGCTACTTTTTTGTATAAAAAAGTAGATAAATCATGTATTTTGGGTTGTTTTAATGTCTGCAGAGCAGTTCCGCTATCTCGATGCATCCGCCTTTACGGATACTCGATTAGCGGAATGTTTTTGGTGGCTGTTAAATTCCCCGGGTGCGGGTTAAAACCCGCACCCGGGGAAAGACACTAAACATCTAACGTCTGATCTGAAGGAATTGTGAAAAAATCTTGTAGGGTAATTCCCAACAATTTACAGATTCTAAGTAATGTTCGGATTTCGAAATTCGCTCCTTTTTCTAAACGCCAATAGGCCGAACGACTCATTCCGAGTTCATAAGCAAAGTGCTCATAATTATTAAACCCTTTCTCTTTCCTCAACTGTTTGAGCCGATTGGCAATCCAACGATAATCTTGTTCGAACGCTTCTTGACCCATGCTACAAAATTCCACAAGTTTTCTATTTTTTAGTACCCTTATTTGAAGTGTACTATTTATAGTGTATTTTTACACAAAATTTAATTTTAACCTTATGAAAAAAAGAACTTTACTTCTGATTTTTATTGCATTAAGCACTATTACTGCCTTTGCACAAAATGTTCCTTCTTATGTTCCCAGTAATGGCTTGGTAGGTTGGTGGCCCTTCAACGGCAATGCAAACGATGAAAGTGGGAATGGGAATCATGGGATGGTGAATGGGGCGACATTGACAAATGACCGTTTTGGGAATGCGAATATGGCGTATAGTTTTGATGGGGTGAATGATTTAATCAATGTGGGCAATCCACTTCAATTAAATAATGCTCTAAGTTCATATAGTCAATCAGCCTGGGTGTTTTTTTATGATACACCCGTAAGTTTTGGATCATACCCAATTGTTTCAAAAAGGCATGATAATACAGGTAATGACTGGGCCACACCTGTTTTTAGATCGTCTCAGAATTTTTGGTTTTTTGCAGATGACGCAAACTACGCCGGACCAAACTATGCAATTTCTTCAACAATTGCTTTAGGAACATGGAAGTATAGTGTTTTTGTTAAAGAAAATGATACCTACAAAATATACTTAGACGGTGTTTTGGATGTTTCAATTGTTGATAATCATACTATGAATGGTTCTTCAAATGACTTAATATTTGGCGCACAATTAGCTTGGCCTCAATTTTTCAAAGGTTTGATTGACGATATAGGCATCTGGAACCGAGCCCTCACCGCATGTGAAATTCAGGATTTGTACCATGCGCAATTAAACAGTGCAAGCATGAATATCTCAGCCGGTGCAGACCAAAGCATTTGCAGTGGAGACCCTGTCACCCTGAATGGTAGCGGTGGCAGTAGCTACCAGTGGAATAATAATGTGTTAGACGGGCAAGCCTTTACGCCAAACCAAAGTGCCAACTACGTACTTAATGGAACCGATTCTTTGGGTTGTCAAGGTACAGACACCGTGGTGGTTACTGTGTTGGAAAACGCTGTAAGCACCTTAACACAAACCGCCTTGGATTCCTACACCCTCAACGGTCAAACCTATACGCAAAGCGGTACCTACACCCAAACTGTGCCTGCTGCGAACGGCTGCGACAGCACTATTACCCTTAACCTTACCTTGAACTTCACCGGAATGGATGAGCTTGGTATGGGCGCAAAAAAACTCGTGAAAATCACCGACCTCAACGGTAAAAATATCCCTCGCCGGAAAAATACCATTATGCTCTTCATCTATGAAGACGGTACGGTGGAGCGCGTGGTGGAGATGGAGGAGTGAAATCAATATGCTTACCTTCCCCCTGTTGCACGGGATTTGAAATCCCGTGCAACAGGGCTTCCCGAGTGCGGGTTAAAACCCACACCCGGGGGGGGGGAACTAACACTTACAAAATCACTACCGCCCCCTGCGCTTGGCTAACCAAGGAGGAAGTTGCTTTTCTTGCGGGCGTTCCACTAATTTCTGACTTAAATCCGCGCGACCAGCACGTTTTAATCGGCTTGAAATCCATTCTTGGTTTTCGCGCTTGTACCAGAAAAAATAACGATTCTGGTTCTTTTTCTCTTCCGGTGATTTTGCCGTAAAGACAGGTTTTAAGGTGTACGGATGTAAGCCGGTATAATAAATTACCTCAGCCACGGTCATCGGTGTAGGGGTAAAATCCTGCACTTGCTCCAATTTAAAGCCCATGTCCTTGGTTTCGGCCGCTAATTCTGCCATGTCCGTTTCCTCACACCCCGGATGCGAGGAGATGAAATACGGGATCAAGGGTTGATTCAAGTTATGCTTGGCAGAAATGGCCTCGTATTTATCCTTGAACTGGTGGAAATACTTAAAGGAGGGCTTCCGCATCATGCGCAAGGTATTGTCCGCCGTATGTTCAGGGGCTACTTTCAAGCGTCCACTCACGTGACGCGTTACGACTTGCTCCAAGTATTCGTCGTGGTTTCCGTCTTCGTTGTTCTTGTTAAAATCATCCACTAATAAGTCATAGCGGATTCCAGACCCCACAAAGGCCTTTTTGATTTTCGGATGGGAATCAATCTTACGATACAACTCGGTCATGGGTTTATGCGAGGTATCCAGGTTATTGCAAATCACAGGATGGATGCAACTTGGCGCTACACAACGGGCACAAATACTTTCGTCTTTGCCTTTCATTTTATACATGTTGGCCGAAGGTCCGCCCACATCCGATAAATACCCTTTAAAATCAGGATGGGCCGCAATTTCCTCTAATTCCTTCATAATGGAACCCTCACTGCGCGAGGCAATGAATTTCCCTTGATGCGCGGAAATCGTACAAAAACTGCAGCCCCCAAAACATCCGCGGTGAATGTTTAGGGAAAACTTGATCATTTCATAGGCGGGGATTGTTCCGCGCTTCTTATACTTTGGATGGGGTAAGCGCGTATAGGGCAATTCAAACGAGGCATCGATTTCGTTTTCCGTCATGGTGGGATAGGGTGGATTTACCACCAGGCGTTGATTCCCTACATCTTGTAAAATACGATTGGCACTGAGTTTATTAGATTCTACCTCAACAATTTTAAAATTGGCGGCATAGGCCACCTTGTCTTTCAAGCATTCTTCGTGGCTTGCCAAAGAAACCGTTTCCCAGTGTTTATTTTTTAGTACGTCTTCTTCCTTGTTATGCACGTAGGCAATTTGTGGCAAGGTGCGAATTTGTTCAAAGGGAACTCCTTTTTTCAAAAGCTTAAGAAACGTTCGTAAAGGTTGTTCCCCCATACCATATACTAAAGCATCCGCTTTACTGTCTACTAGAATAGATGGAAAGAGCTTATCTGCCCAATAGTCGTAATGCGTGACCCGCCGCAAAGAGGCTTCAATCCCCCCCAACAACACGGGTACATCCGGAAAAAGTTCTTTTAAGATGTTTGAATACACGGTACTCGCATAATCGGGACGAAATCCGGCAACGCCGCCCGGGGTGTAGGCATCGGTTGAACGCAAGCGTTTTCCTGCAGTGTAATGATTCACCATGGAATCCATGCATCCAGCAGTAACCCCAAAGAAATATTTTGGTTTACCGAGTTTTTTGAAATCACGCAAATCGTCTCGCCAATTCGGTTGAGCAATGATACCAATGCGAAAGCCTTCGTCTTCAATGATTCGACCAATCACCGCAGTTCCAAAGGAAGGATGATCAACGTAGGCATCACCGGAAATTAAAATAACATCAAAGGCATCCCACCCACGCTTTTCAGCTTCTTTGAGTGATAAGGGCAACCAATCGGAAAGGGGACGTTCTTGCATGCCGTAAAATTACGAAAAGCACGGCAGGGTATGAACGAATTAGTTAATAATTACCGCTTTGCTTTGTTTACCGTTAGCGTCCGTGTAGCTAATGAAATACGTTCCTGCATACAAGGTACTTACATCAAAGAAGGCCATGGTAGAACCGGCTAAAATTTCCTGCGTAGCAATAAGTTTCCCTTGAATGTCCGTAAGTTTAAGCACTAAATCGTTTTGCACCAAGCCGATGGCCTGAACAATAATGAGGTCGTTTGCAGGATTTGGGAACACCTTTAAGGCTGAAATCTGATTTTCTGCCACGTTATTGGCTGGATTGTATACGGTAGTGCTTTCGGTAACTGAATTCACTTTCGCGCCTGTAACCACTCCATAATAAGTTGGCCCGATTAAATACGGATAGGCTGAATTCCAATCGGCGTCTACCGTGGCAAAATAACAATACATGCCATTCGGATATTCTGGGGTAACACAAAACCGTCCGTTGTGAACATCTAGGTAATCTGCCGCACCCGGATGGCTCACGAATTCATAATCTTCGCGGAAATAACCCAAAGGATACGTAACTGAAACGGCAGGTCCATCGGGCACATCGGTACCGTCTGCCCACACCGTACGGGTAGAAATGTTACGGTATTGATACCCTGACTTGATTCGGGTAATACCTCCTGTTCCGTCGGCGTTTTTGTATCCATAAGCTCCATACACAGGGTAACCATCATAGGCAAACCCAATCAATGGCGAATGTACCGTAGAGTCGATGGAATAAAGTCCTTCCGCATCATATAAGGTACACACATTAGAGATTACGTTGAGATCTAAATCAAAGGCACTTGGGTTTTGATGGTGGTGATAATTTCCGTTGGCTGGATGCCCTTTGGAACAATCAAATCCACCTTTTTCTGCTACTACGGCATCGCGATTCCAAGATTGAGTTGATCCAGGTCCGCCAGGACAAGGAGACATACCCGGTAATCCGCCACACAGGGAATTGGTATTTGTATTCCAGGCTACGCCATCGCGGTAATCGAACATGGCGGTTCCATTAATGAAAATTCCGATATTCCCACCCGTAGTTGCTGTTCCTGCGCCAGCATTCATGGTAGGATTTAATGAAATTTTAAAAATTGCATTTTGATTGGTTGTGAGTGATGGATTTCCATCTAGAAAGGGTCCGGTAATGTACGAAGGTACTCCGGTGGTAGACACATAGACCCAATTGGTAGAATATTGCACTTGTTGCACATTGGCTAACACCGCATCAACAATTGGCGTAGAATTTCCTTGAACATAATGGCGCCCCGTGGTACCGTCGGTATTAATTAACCAGTTGGTAATTGCAGGGTTTAATTGTGCTTTAGCACCAAAAGCCAACAGAAACAGGAATAAAAAGGTCGATTTTTTCATAATAAAGGTTTAGTATACAAGGTATTAGTTGCCTAAAGGTAAGAATAATACTTGCGCAATGGTGCCTAAAAAAGAAAAGGGGGATTGCTCCCCCTTAACTAAACCTAACTATTATGAAACTATTGATTTGAATCAGACTTTGCCAATGTGTAAATGACTAATCCAAAACCAATTTTGTTAACCGCATCACCAATGTTGTAAACAACATCCATCCACGGATTGTTCAATTCGCTTCCGAACGCACCAAATAAACCACCTGGAGTACCAATGATATATCCTAATGGATAAATAGCCCAACCTACTAATACAAACCAAGCCAAGATACGTGTAGCCTTTGCTACTGATGGACCTGCAGTGTTAGATAATTTTGCCACTTCTCCGAACCATACAAGGTATGCGATATAAAAGTATGCAGCACCAGAAAGAACACCCCAAAGTACGCTGTTGTCACGGTCTGTAGACTCTCCAAAGAATCCAGTAACTAACATAACTACTGAAGCTAAAATTAATTTCCAAAGTAAGGCTGGCTTAGCACCTGCTTTCTTGGTAATCAAATAAAACTCAACGCACATTAATGGAACCGTCAACAACCAATCCACATAGCGGAAGAATGTTGGAGATGTTCCTGTGTTCAAGAACCAATCACGCATGTAGTAGTAATGCACTGCTGCAATAAACGTGATAATACCAGAAACAAGGACCGAAGTTCTCCACTTCTCACCTACATTTCTGATTTCAAAAAAGAAAAATGCAGAAGCTGCCATCATGGCCATAGTTCCTACAAAAAACGTAAAAGCCGTGGCTTGGCCGATTCCGAAGCCTTGGCTAGCATCGAACAAGTCCGAAGCGATAATAGATAAGTACATATAAAAAAATATTAATTTTCCCCTACTCTGACTATGGATTTTCGGGTTCCTCCAAAATTTTATAAAAGTTTAACAAGAATAATTAATTTTTGTTTAACTCTGAGTAAAAAAAACTAAACATTTATTTTTACCGAGGAAACCTAAATGCCTGATTGAAAAGGAATTGCTTATCCGATAAGGTTTTTAGAAAAGAAAGTAAATCTTTTTGTTCGTTTATATTAAGTGTGATTTTCTTTTGTGTTAACGCTCTACTTTTTGGATTTTGCCAATTGGATGAGTTTGCATAATGCGCAAGTACCTCCTTTAATTTGGAAATGCGACCATCGTGCATGTATGGAAAACTGTATTCGATGTTTCGGAGAGTCGGGACTCTAAATAAATAAGCATCTGATGCCTTTCCCGTTATAAGTGCCCTGCCCGAATCCAACAGTTGGGGATTGGGTCCGATGCCATTCGCTTCGAACTTAAAATTCGTAAATAAGGGTTCGGTATGGCATTGATTGCAGTGCCTTTGAAATAATTTATACCCCTTTCTTTCTTGTTCCGAAAAATTCGCCTCCTTGCGCATGACGCTATCATACTTGCTATTAGCCGAAACCAAGGAAACAGTAAATTGTGCTAAAGCGTTCAACAACTGACTGGTTTTAATACGTTCCACTCCGAACACCTTCTTAAACTGCGCACGATACCATGAGTCACGGTTTAGTTTATTAAGAATCTCTTCCAAGCTCGAGCCCATTTCATCCGGATGGGTCATTGGATTTATGGCTTGGCCATTGAGGTCGAGTACGCCGCCGTCCCAATGAAAATTCGGATACCACGCCAAATTCATTAAACCGGGCGCATTGCGTTTTCCAATCCTCGACGCTACCCCATGGCTCGTGGGGTGGTCCACATGGGCAAAGGCGGTATATTGAAAATGACAAGAAGCACAGGATACGGTTGAATCTGTGGAGAGGATGGGGTCGTAAAACAGGGTGCGACCTAAGGCAAAACCATCGTTCGTAAGTGGGTTTTTTTCAAACGCATATTGAGTTTCTGGCCAATGTTCCGGACGATAAAACAAGCCGTCTTTCGGTAGCACCATCAGGGAAATTAAGCCCAGGCAAGCCATAAAAAGAAACCCCCAAGTTTTCATTCGAAGACCGTACTAAACGCGTGAAAAATTTGTTGTGCTGCTGCTCCAGGCAACATAATGTTTGGCGTTCTTGTAATGGGTAGGGCTATAAATAAGCGTTCCAATTTCAGTGTTATATTCTTGGTTCCTTCGGGTATTGTTATTGGAACAAAGGTTTCAAATGGCGCTTTATATCCGCC
>JAIXRD010000076.1 GCA_027485365.1 Cryomorphaceae bacterium
GTTTAATATACCTTCCAAATATCTTTCAATGGTAAAATCCCCTTGATTTAGTTGAAGATACGTAAACGAGGCATTTCCAGATTTGATTTCCATCAACGCATCAAACGAAATATTGAAATGAACGCATAGTTTCCTGACCTCTTCGATGGTCATTAAAGTTTCTAAGCGTATTCTTCGATACACCGCATCCGTACTTAAGGAGAGGACATCAGATACAACCAAACCGAGTGTCTCATCTTCTCGTAAGGAGTGTTTTATTACTTCAAATAACTTTGATTGAATTCCTGAATTCACTTGATTAAATACGCTTAATTACAGCGCGAAGTTAAAACTATTCAGTGAAATATACGCGATGTACGCGTTCGGAAATACCCGTCATCACTTCATACGGAATGGTATGCATGAGGTTCGATAAACGCTCTAAGGAAGTAATATCGTCAAAAACCACCACTTCATCCCCTTCCTTAACATCAGAAACTAGTGAAACATCAACCATCATCATATCCATACAAATCATTCCGACGGTAGGACACCATTGGCCCTGAATCATTACCCCACCTTGTCCATTACTTAATGCCCTTGAAAAACCATCTCCATATCCCAAAGGAATGATTGCAATTTTCAAGTCTTGTTCTGCAACAAAACGCCGAGCATAACTTACACTTTCTCCTTTTTTAACCCATTTAACTTGCGACACCACACTTTTCCAGGCCAGTACGGGATCTAATTGATCCTTTAAGTGGGAATTCGTTAAGCCATACATGCCTAAACCAAGCCGGACCATATTAAAATGAGCCTCAGGGTAATTCACAATGCCTTCTGAATTTGCCATGTGGCATAAAAGTTCGTGTGAAATTTGCGACTTCACCATACTAATCACCGTTTGAAATCGGTCAATTTGCGCAAGACTAAATGCCCTGTTTTCTGCTTCTTCGGATTCTACAAAATGTGAAAATACCCCTTTGATGTAAATTTCCGGTTGAGATTGGCATACTTCCAATAAAGACTTTATTTCATTAGGTTCAAACCCAAGACGGCGCATCCCGGTATCTACTTCTACATGGATTGGATACCGATTTATATCTAATTCGATCAATACACGAATGAAAAGGTCCAATTGATTAAAGGTAAAAATAGTTGGTTCTAATTGGTAGGCAATGCAATCCGAATAACTTTCAGGATCCGGGTTTAATACTAAAATAGGCAGCTTAATTCCATGTTTTCTTAACGCAACGCCTTCTGAGGTAAAGGCGACACCAAAATAATCTACGCCCTGCACCTCTAAAAACTCGGCCAATCGTTTTAATCCAGAACCATAGGACTGTGCTTTAACCATAGCCAATAACTTTACGCCAGCATTTAAGCGATTCTTAAATGTAACGAGGTTGTTTCTCAAGGCCGATAAATTAATCTCTAAGGTGGTCTGATGTTGTTGCTCCCGCAAGCGTGCTGCAAATTTCTCCATGCCGGCTTTGCGCGTTCCTTTGAGCAGAACGATGGAACCATCTGGGACTGAAGCAGGTAAATTTTCCGGCAAGTCTATAAAAACAAAATCAGGATGATATGGCGCTATAAGTTCTTGAATTTGATTTTTTTTATCTAACGAATTTTCGTCTAAGCCCACATAAATACAATGCGGTCTACTTCGATCAAAAGAAGACAAATATTCTAATGAGAAACGAAAGGCGTCCAGATCCAAATTATAGGTGTCATTTACAACAATGGTGTTGTTTTTTCCATTAAATGTTTCGAGCCGCAGGGCCAAACGACGAAAGGTTGAAACTTGTTCCGCAATGTAATTAGACTGTAAGCCTAAATGTTTAGCAAAGCCAATTGCAATTGCTGCAGATTTAATAGCGACTTGATCTTTGAACACTACATGTTTTAACTCCGCTTTAGCAAATTCCTCGTCCAGAAGAAATATTCCTTTTTCACGCGTCGGATAATCCGCTCCACTAAATGCAAAGGGGGTTTGAGAAAGAAAGGTCTGGAGCTCATGGTTTATATCGGGGTCATTAAAAAACCCAGTGACAATTAAATGTGTTGGATTAATAATCCGGTAAAGCACTTCAAATTCTCCCGGGCTTGATACTCCTACTTCAATAATTCCAAGTGTGGCGTTGCTTGACAATGCCAAAAGGGATAAGGGTACACCAAGTTGAGAATTATAGCTTTTAGGACTGCGAACGACATGAAACACGGATTTAATAATTTCATAAAGCCATTCCTTAACCGTTGTTTTCCCGTTCTTTCCTGCGATTGCCACAATGGGATAGGTGATTAAACTCCTATGCTTGCTCGCAATTAATTGAAGGGAATGAATCGGGTCCTCAACCAATAGATACAATGCATCCTCATGAACAACCGAAGGGGCTTGTGTGAGCAGAAACACGCGAATGTTTTGTTGGTAGGCCGCTTCTACAAAGTGTTCACCGGATCTAAAGCTCCCTTTAAGTGCAATAAAACATCCGTTTTTCGCTCCAAAAAGCGTACGTGAATCGATGCTAACAAAATCTATAGGCAACACGCCCTCACCAAGGACTTTTTGGGGTTGAATCCAATCAATAAAATCTGTTGTAAGGTAACCTAATTTCAATGCCCAGCAAGGTTAAAACACGAACGGCACAATGGTTTATAACGTTCCACTGCCCCAACCAATACTTGTCCGGATTCATCGGAAAATCGATAAGAAAACTGTGCTAAGTTTCCACAAGAAACACAGATTGCGTGAACCTTAGTTACATATTCGGCAATGGCAAGCAAAGACGGCATGGGACCGAAGGGATTACCCAAATAATCCATGTCCAATCCTGCACAGATTACCCGAATCCCACGATTTGCTAAAATGGAACACACGTCAACAATTCCATCGTCAAAAAACTGTGCCTCGTCAATTGCTACGATGCGTTCATCAGTCACAATATTCAAAATATCAGAAGCATTAGATACCAAAACCGCTGGTGCAGCAGTTCCCTGGTGGCTTACTACATCATCCTCGCTATATCGGTTATCAATTTCAGGCTTGAACAAAATCATTTTTTGATTCGCAAATTGGGTTCTTTTCACACGTCGAATTAGCTCCTCTGTTTTTCCAGAAAACATTGAACCACAAATCACTTCAACCCACCCATTTATTTTACTTTCTGTTGGAAATTGCTCTAGAAACATATGTTTGTTGTTTTGAACAAATTTAATTGAATTAAAACTTAGTTTGACCTTAAATGCAATGACTTAAGCAAGTAAATTTGTTCACACACTTAAATAAATTGTTAATAATATGGAATCATTAAGCAAGAGATTACTCGATGAAATTAAAGGGTTCACCACGGGTTCAGGAGATGCAAAAACATTAGATAAGGCAATCGCTACGGCACATGAGCTGCTTGAAAAACTGTATATTCTTCGGTATAAATCGTATGAGGCAGGTATATTCAAAGAAACACCAAATGAAATTCCAGAATTTGATTTAGCCGGGGTTAGCGCAGAAGAAGAACAAATAGAACAAATCGCACATGCCGTTCCAGCACCATCGGAACAACTGTTTGATTTGACGAGCCATGAAGATGCGGATGACCAAATTAGTACGCATCAAGATGAGCCCGAATTACTAGCTCTTAATAATATTGTACCTACGGTTGACGAAGAACTGCCTATTGCCATAGAACCTGTTATTCAAGCTGAGATTCCACTGGAGCCCATTGTTGTTTCAACACCATTGTCTTTGGACGCACTTATTTCAAAATCACACGGTAAACATGAGAAAATCGATAAGTTCAATGGCAATTATTCATTAAAAGAAAAAATCACATTTATTAATGAATTGTTTAACGGTTCAAGTGAATCGTTTGCTTCGGCAGTAAAACAAATCGACTCCCACGCAAGCATGGATACGCTAATGCCAACCTTAAATTACCTTTCCGCTACGCATACTTGGACTAACGCAAATCAAGAGGCGCTGGGCAAGTTTATTGAGAAAGTTGTAGCGAAATATGCATCATAAGCAGTTATTACTTTTATTAAGTCTCCTGACCACCTTATTGAATTCGGCGCAAAGTCCATTAACTGCATACGCTAAAAAAATCACAACGGTACTTTGTGCTCCCGAAATGGAAGGGAGAGGATATGTTAATGACGGATGTAAAAAAGCCGGGATCTATTTAACAAGTGAATTCGAACGAATAGGCTTAGTGCCATTAAATGGGTATTCGAATCAATCGTTTTATCTCAATGTAAATACCTTTCCGGGTAAATGTAAGGTTCGGGTTAATGGACAAAAACAAGAGCCTGGGGTAGATTACCTGATACATCCAAGCAGCAGTGCTTACCATGGCAAATTAAAGTTAATTCAATTAAGTGCCGCTGAGATCATCAAATTCCCATTTGGGAAAAACCTGGAGGACCATGCCGCAATTACTTTTATTCCCCAGAAAGGAATGGCTAAAGATACACTTAAGATGGTCAAAACCAAATTAGAGAAACTTGCACGAATTAATGCACCTGTTGTAGAATATACGAACGAAAAATTAACCTGGAGTGTATCATCCGAAGCCTTTAAGTTTCCCTACATACAGTTAGTTGATTCATCAATAAGCGTGGCGCCAAAACAAATTAAGACCCAAGTTGATGCGCAACTCAAGCAAGATGTTGAAGTACAGAATATCCTTGGATATGTACCTTCAAAAAATCCAAGCGATAGTTTTATTATTGTATCAGCACATTATGATCACTTGGGGCGAATGGGGAAACAAACTTATTTTCCTGGAGCCAATGATAATGCAAGTGGCGTAGCCATGATGCTTAGCATCGCCAAAGAAATTCAAGGTCAACCGCTACCAAATCACAACGTGTTGTTTATCGCCTTTGCAGGGGAAGAAATTGGGCTAGAGGGCTCGAGTTTTTTTGTAAATCAGCACATCTTGGGGGGAGATCAAATAAGCTTGGTCTTGAATTTAGACATCATGGGTAGTGGTGAAGAAGGTATAACGGTTGTTAACGGCACCGTTTACCCACAACTATTTCAACGCTTAGTAAGTTTAAATGAATCTACACAATCCGTTAATCGGATCAAACCAAGAGGTAAAGCGGCAAATTCCGATCATTATCCGTTTTCGGAAGCAGGAATTCCAGCGATTTTTATTTATACGATGGGTCCTAATAAAAATTACCACGACATTCACGATAAAGCTGAGGCCTTGTCCTTTGACCGCTTTGATCAGCTGCATTATTTGTTATTGCGGTTTTTGCAGTCGTTTTAAGTACTTGCTTTGTTCGATTACTTGAATAAGCAGTGTTCCAAAAAAAATGATAAGCGTCCAAAGCACGGGCATTAAAGACCAGTGGTTAGCCATGAAAACAAAGAGAAAGGTTAAAAAGGTGAACACTTGCAGGGTAATCAACGATAATGCGGGAATAATTAATTCCAGCTTTTGTTGCTTGTAAACCGGCATAAACGTTACGGCATAAAGTGTTTGCAGAAATAAACTTATACTCAAAACGTAAACAGGATAAGAAACTCCAATCAACATCAATAAACACGATCCACAAAGCGCCCAAGCATAACCAGCAATAAAATACATGTTATGAATTTAATCGATTCAACGCGCGTATGATATAAACCATGGATCCAATTACACCGAGCAATAAGCCACTAATTAGCAAATATGGGGTACGAAAGCCAAAATATACATCGCCTCTGTATCCAAGATATCCAAAAATAGCCATGAAGGCAATCATTTGAAAGCCTAAAGATGAGTATTGCATGAATTTACGTTGCGAATTCGCTGGGTCGGGTTTAGTCATCTAATTTGACATCCGCGGTAAAGGTAGTGTGCGAAGAAGGGGATTTCATAACACAAGAGCCTTCAAAAATTGCACCTTCCTGAATAATCAATTTAGTAGTTTGAATATCTCCTTTAATGCGTGCAGTTTCATTCAATGTTAAAAGTCCTTCAACTGTAATTTCTCCATCAACGCTGCCATTAATTTCTGCATTAACACAAACTAAATTGCCTCGTAATTTACCTGTCGAGCCGATAAGCACCTTACCTGAGCAAGACAAATTACCATGCATTTCTCCTTCCAACACGAAATTTGAATCGGAAACGACATCGCCAGTTAATTCCGTACCAACAACAATTCTGCTAGTTTCTGTGCTCTCCTCGTATTGTGAGGTGCTATTAAAAAAGTCTTTTCTTTTTAACATTGAATCAGTAGTTAAGATCGTAAAATGTCTTA
>JAIXRD010000171.1 GCA_027485365.1 Cryomorphaceae bacterium
GGCCATAATGAAGTAACAAACCAATGGGATGGAAATGATTTCATGTTTCATCAATTATTGGCATCGAAAGGGTATATTGTGGTCTCTGTCGATCCAAGAGGGACTCAATACCGAGGAGCAGCATTTAAGAAGGCCACCTATTTACAATTAGGTAAGTTAGAGGTAGAAGATTTTATTGGTACCGCTCAGTATTTTCAATCCTTGCCATACGTGGATGCAGATCGCGTTGGAATTATGGGTTGGAGTTATGGTGGCTTTATGGCTTCGTTGGCCATGACAAAAGGTGCAGATGTGTTTAAAATGGGCATTGCTGTGGCACCGGTCACGAATTGGAGGTACTATGATAACATTTACACCGAACGATTTATGCGCACGCCTCAAGAAAACGCCTCAGGGTATGATGATAATTCTCCAATCAATCACGTAGATAAATTGAAAGGTAAGTTCCTTTTGGTGCATGGTATGGCAGATGATAACGTACATTTTCAAAACAGTGCCGATATGATTACGGCCTTGGTCAAGGCGAACAAGCAGTTTGATTTTTTCGCTTATCCAAATAAGAACCATGGGATATATGGTGGAAATACGCGAAATCACTTGTTTTCAATGATGTACGACTACATTTTAAAGAATTTGTAATTAAGGAAATGTAAACCCCTTTAAATTTTGTTTAAGATTTTAGTATTATCTATTACATAACCCAATTTTCTTTAGTAAATTAGGCGGAAATTTTACTAGAAACAGATTAACATACCATGAGCGAAATTGCCAAAATCGAATTAGACGGAAAAGTATACGAATTACCTGTAATTACCGGTACTGAAAATGAGAAAGCCATAGATATCTCGAAATTAAGAGATTTAACAGGTTATGTAACCTTGGATACAGGGTATAAGAATACTGGAGCAACGAAAAGTGCGATTACATTTTTAGATGGTGAGGAAGGAATTCTGCATTATCGAGGTTACCCAATTGAGCAATTAGCGGAACAAGCTACCTTTTTAGAAGTAGCTTATTTGTTAATCTACGGAGCGTTGCCCAAGCAAGCGGAATTAGATGACTTTGAGAACAGCATCAAAAAGCACACCTTGGTTCATGAAGACATGAAGCGGTTTTTCGAGGCATATCCTGCAAAGGCGCATCCAATGGGTGTATTGTCTTCGATGATTTCTTCGTTGTCTACCTTCTATCCAGAATCGTTAGATCCAAACCGTAGTCCGGAGATGAAAAATCTTACCGTACATCGATTAATCGCAAAATTACCAACCCTTGCAGCCTGGTCTTACAAGAACTCCATGCGTCACCCCTTCATGTACCCAAGAAACGATTATGATTATGGGAAGAATTTCTTGTACATGATGTTTGGTATGCCAACTGAGAATTATGAAGTTGACCCTGTGGTTGTATCTGCATTAAACACCTTGTTAATTCTTCACGCAGACCACGAACAAAACTGTTCTACGTCTACGGTAAGAATTGTTGGTTCTTCAAACGCTAACTTATACTCAACCATTTCTGCAGGTATCTCTGCCCTGTGGGGTCCACTACATGGAGGTGCGAATCAAGAAGTAATCGAAATGCTTGAGCAGATTGCAAACGATGGTGGAAATGTAGATAAATGGGTAGCTAAAGCAAAAGATAAAGAAGATCCGTTCCGATTAATGGGCTTTGGACACCGCGTTTACAAGAATTTTGACCCACGGGCTCGAATCATTAAAAAAGCGTGCGATGAGGTATTAAGCAAGCTGGGAGTTAATGATCCATTATTAGACATTGCTAAGAAATTGGAACAAGTAGCCTTGGAGGACGAATACTTCAAAGCAAGAAACCTTTATCCAAATGTAGATTTCTATTCAGGAATCATCTACAAAGCCTTAGGGATTCCAACTGAAATGTTTACGGTAATGTTTGCCCTAGGAAGACTTCCAGGATGGATTGCGCAGTGGAAAGAAATGACAGAGAACAAGGAGCCAATCGGTCGTCCACGTCAAATCTACACTGGAGCAACGAACCGTAACTACGTTCCAATCAATCAACGTTAAGATTTTAAAATCGATAAAGAACTTAATTAAGCGTAAGGATTTCCTTACGCTTTTTTTGTGTCGTTTTCTAATGCTGCCGACTTGCTTCCAGCAAAGGTGTCGTATCTTCTGAAACTGCAACGTAAGTCGCCATTGAAGACTTCATACTTTTTACTTGGTTTCAATCCAATGGCTTTCCAGCCTTCTTCATTGCTGCTAATTATCCAAGCAGGAACCCCTTGCATTTTGTGTTTTAACCAGGTTCCGAGTTGCTGATACAATGCTTCATCCTCCAAGCTTAATCGCTCATCATACGGTGGATTACACATCAGAAATTCAATTTCTGGATTTGCTTCAATGGCGTTAAAATCGAGGGATTGCACATTAACAAAGCGACCAAAAGAAAAACCCCGTAAGTTACGACGTGTTTTAAGTACCATTTCGTCGGAAATGTCAGACCCACCAATCTTACATGGTAATTCTTTTACAATACGCGGCGCTTGATCAATGATTTCTTGCCAAACGTTCGCATCGAAGGTATTGAGGTTCTTAAATGCATAATGTGTTCGCTCAATGTTTGATGGAATTCCCGTTGCGAGTAATGCGGCCTCAATTAAGAAGGTTCCAGCTCCACAAAAGGGATCGTAAAACGCTTGCTTTCTGTCCCAACCCGAAAGTCGAATTAAGGAGGCAGCTACCACCTCGTTAATCGGAGCGATCCCGGTTGCAATCCGATACCCGCGCTGAAATAAGGGCAATCCACTGGTGTTCAGGGATATTACCCCTTCGTAATCTGTTAGATATAAATCAAGTCCAATTTTGGGATGCTTGATGTCAATCGAGGGACGTTCCTTATTAAGTTCTTTAAAGTGATCTACCACAGCATCTTTTACCAAAAGAAATGGGTAGTGGGTATTGCGTATTTTCTTGGTTTGAATTGCGCCTCTTACGGCAAAGGTATTGCGTTCATGGAATAATTTAGACCAATTTACACTAAGCGCTGCATCGTAAATATCCTTTTCGGTTTTAAATGGAAAACGGGTGATTTCAACTAAGACATTAATCGCACAGCGGCTGTAAAGGTTTAAATAGTAAACATCGCGCCAGCTTCCTTTTAAGGTTACCGCACGATTCCCCTTAATTAAATCTGTGTAGCCTAATTCTTGGAGTTCCTCCATGAGAACATCCTCGAAACCATAAAAACATTTTAATGTAATTGTTAATTTTTTGTCACTTTCTGCTGTCTGTTTTGCCATTGACACTGTATTGCGCGTATTTTTGTACAAATGAACAAACTTTGAAGGGGATACGCACCATTTTGTTTTTCTTTTTTTTGTGCGGTGTCTCGCGTCAGTTTCATGCCCAACAAAAAATTGGTGTAGTCCTGAGTGGCGGTGGGGCCACTGGCTTAGTGCATATAGGGGTGCTGAAAGCATTGGAAGAAAATAATATACCCATTGATTACATCTGTGGAACTTCTGCCGGTGCCCTTGTTGGTTCAATGTATGCCTGTGGGTGGTCACCCAAAGAAATGGAAGCATACGCAACATCCCCATCGTTTCAAATGATGACCACTGGGACAATTCCCTCGGGGAGACGATATTTATACCGAGAAAGTGATCCTGATGCCAGCATGTTAAATTTGCCTTTTAGGCCGGATTCGTTATTGACCACTTCTATCCCAATGAATGTAATTCGTCCGCGGTTTTTAGATCTTGAAATGCTAAGAATCATGGGTGCAACTGGCGCCTTGATTGGGAAAGACTTTAATCAGTTATTGGTGCCATTTCGCTGCGTAGCAAGTGATGTGATCCACAAGAAAAGTGTAGTTTTTGAATCTGGGAATTTAAACGCTGCGGTAAGGGCTTCAATGACTTACCCCTTGTATATTAACCCAATAAAGATTGATGATATCATTTATTTTGATGGGGGGTTGTATAACAATTTTCCGGTCAATGTGCTTTACAATGAATTTAATCCTGACTTTATTATCGGGAGTAATGTTGCAGATAATGCGAGTATACCAGATGAGCATAATTTTATTGGCTTGTTGGATCATATGACAAGAACCCCTACAGATTATTCCTTGCCTTGCACTCAAGGGATATTGATTCAAGCAAAAAGTAATGTTGGGACCTTTGATTTTTCTAAAGTTCAACAAGCCATTGATAGTGGATATTTTGAAACGATGAGGCTTATGGATTCGTTGAAAAAAACGATTTCAGTTCGTGCTGACTCAGCCTTGTTGAATCAACGAAGGGCTGCGTTAAAGTGCCATATTGATTCAAAGTTAATTTCAGAGATTAACATTTCATTTCATGAAAATAAATCGTCAAGTTATGTGAGTAATTCCTTGATGAAGTCTCGGACGCAACAAGCACTCACATGGGAACAATTTGAAAACAGGTACTATCGCTTGTATGCCTCACAGCAAATTGATTATATATATCCGACATTCACAGAAAATGCAGATAGCAGTTTCGATCTAGACTTATATGTTAGAAAATCCCCGCCCTTTCGATTGGAGGTTGGGGGACATTTATCCTCACGTCCGATTAACACAGGGTTTTTAGGGCTCACATATCGGCGCATGGGGCGGTCAGCGATGATCCTTCATGCAGAGAGTTATTTTGGTAAATTTTACGGCTCAGTAAAGGGAGAGGCAATGATTGATTTCCCTAGTGTATTTCCCTTATCGGCATCCACCTATTTTGTTATGAATCGTTGGGATTACTTCCGGAGTTTTGCCACATTTTTTGAAGATGTTAAACCTTCATTTTTAGTTCAGAATGAAATGTACTTCGGCCTTAAACTCAAGCACCCAATTTTAAACAACTCGAAAGGCGTTTTGGATGTGCGTTGGTTTAATTTGGAGGACGATTACTATCAAACACAAAATTTTTTAAGTATCGATACCACAGATGAAACCCATTTAAAGGGAAGTTTAATTTCCTATGAGATGACGGATAATTCTCTAAATAGAAAACAATTTGCAAGTGAAGGTCATTTTTTCACCATGAAAATTAAATACCTCACCGCACTTGAAACAACGGTCCCGGGGTCAACGGCCCTCTTTGATAGCACCGTTAATAAACAGCACGATTGGTTGAATCTTAACATCGAAGGCCAGTATTATTTTTTAACCAAACCACATCTTCATCTTGGAGCTCACGCTAAGGCAATGTTCAATTCACAGTCTTTGTTTTCAAACTACACCGCAAGTTTATTATCAATGCCGACATTAAATGTGATTCCAGATTTAGAAACATATTTCTTTAAGGAATATCGTTCTCCGCAGTTTATTGCGTTGGGAGCCAACTTGGTGGTTCCTATTTTCAAGGGCCTAGAATATCGATTCGATGCATATTATTACCAACCATTTATAACCTTACAGCAGTTCAATGATGGGAGTATAAAGTACTCTAAACCTTTCAAAGGGAGTACCTGGTTGGCTTCTACCAGTTTCTTGTATCATACGCCGTTTGGACCAATTCGTGCGACCTTGAATTATTTTCCATTACAAGCCATCCCACTAAATTTCCAAGTTAGCTTTGGTTATGTGCTGTTCAACGAGCGCGCAGTTCGCTAGAAAAATTAATTTTGCATAAAATTTATTGAATGAAACCAATAATCTGTGGTATACAACAAATGGGAATCGGGGTACCGAATGTCCAAGAAATATGGGCCTGGTATCGAACTATGTTTGGGGTAGATGTTCGAATTTTTGAAGAGGCTGCAGAAGCGCCTTTAATGACAAAATATACCGGTGGCGTAGTGCATGCACGTACGGCAACACTCGCGCTTAGTATGGATAGTGGAGGTGGATTCGAGATCTGGCAATTTACCAGTAGGAACACAGAGAAACCAAAATTTGAGGTGAAACTTGGTGACCTTGGATTGTATTCGTGCAAAATCAAATCACGGAACGTACGTGAATCCTATCGACACATGAAATCTAAAGGAGCTAAGGTACTAAACGAACCTACGGCAACACCCGATGGCACCCTGGCGTTCTTTGTTGAGGACCCAAACGGTAATATTTTTCAGGTCGTTCAAGGACTTGGTTGGTTCAGTAACACGGGGCATCCTTCGTATTGTGGCGGTGTTGCGGGAAGTATTATAGGTGTTTCAGATATGGAAGCATCGCTTAAGTTATATCAAGAAGTCCTCGGATATGAATCCATTGTATATGACGAAACACGTCAATTTGATGATTTTGGTGTATTATCCAATGGCACTTTTCGCAGGGTTCGATTAATTCACCGAGAAGACAGAAAAGGTCCGTTTGCAAAATTGTTAGGGCCAACCTCCATTGAACTCGTGCAGGCTATGGATCGTAGCGATGTTAAACGTATTTTTGAAAACCGTTTTTGGGGAGATTGGGGCTTTATTCATTTGTGCTTCGATATCCAAGGAATGGATGAACTTAAAGTACGTTGCGAAAAGGCAGGGTTTCCATTTACCGTAGACAGCTCAGATACCTTTGATATGGGAGAAGCAGGCGGTAGATTCTCTTACATCGAAGATCCCGACGGTGCATGGATTGAATTTGTAGAAACCCATAAAGTTCCCGTGATCAAAAAGCTTGGCTGGTACATTAACCTGAAAAATCGCCCAGTAGGCAAGTTCTTACCGAAATGGATGCTCAAAGCAATGGCCTTTAATCGGGTTAAATAGGGGGTAAGATATTTAGACGTTAAGACACTAGGACGTTTAGATAATAAGACATTTAGACGTTAAGAGAATTTAACTTCCAAAAGTCCAAAAGTCCCAATGTCCAATAAGACGTTAAGACATTAAGATGTTAAGACGTTAAGAGAATCTTACTTCCATGAGACTTAATATCTATAAGTGTAAAAGTCCTAAAGTCCTAATATCCAAAAGTCCAAAAGTCCAAAAGTCCCGATGTCTAAAAGTCCCGACGTCCAAAAGTCCCGATGTCTAAAAGTCCCAATGTCCTAGCGTCCCAATGTCCGGATATCTACTTCCCGTAACGCGCATTGACAATCTCATACACTACATGCTGAATGTTTGTACGAACCCCCATGTCGCGTAGTTTCCAATTGTCCTGGCTTGGATGAACCCGATTGGATAGAAACACAAACACCACCTCGTTTTTCGGGTCGGCCCAAGCTAAGGTTCCTGTAAAACCGGAATGACCAAAACTCTGCTGAGAGGCTAGTACATCACAGGTTCCACCACCTGCCGCTGAAGGCCTATCAAAACCGATTCCGCGCTTATTCCCTGTATATTGAGCTTTTGTAAAATATGTTACCGTTGATTTATCGAAGAAATGTTGTCCTGCATAGCTTCCGTTATTCAAAAACAATTGCATGATACTCGCTAAATCTGTTGCATTGGAAAAAAGTCCGGCATGCCCACCAACTCCGCCCAACATGGCAGCACCTGGGTCATGTACATGACCTTGTAACAATTGCTTGCGAAAATATTGGTCGTTTTCCGTTGGGACAATTAGGTTCTTGTTGTAATATGAAAGCGGTTTGTAATTTATGTAACGAAGTCCCATGAGCGAATAGATGTGGTTTCGGACGTATTGATCTTGTTTCTCACCGGTAAATAAATAAAAAATAGGTTGCATGAAATAATAACATAAATCCGAATACACATATTTCTTCTCCTTTAACGGATTA
>JAIXRD010000007.1 GCA_027485365.1 Cryomorphaceae bacterium
AGCTCCTTGAGCTCCTGGTCCCATGTTAATCCATTCTCCTGGATTACGGTTAACAACAATTACTCCTACAGCACCTGCATTTTGTGCGTTAAACGCTTTAGCTCCAAACTCACAAGTGTTTCTGAAAACTACCGCAATTTTACCAGTAAGGTCATTAATAAGCGGATTACATCCTTCTTGCGAAATAGGATTCCCTTGAGGATTGGTACCTGGTGTACCATCTTCAACTAACATTAGGGTATCTTCAACCCAGGTATTAGGGATTAAAAAATCTGGAGTGCCCCAGCCTCCAGCAGGATCCGACCAAGTAAAGGTATAATTCCCAGCAATTGCTGCTGGAGAAATTCCCTTACAAATTACTTGAGAAGACGCATAAGCAACGAAAAAGAGCGCGCTTACGGAAAGTAACAGTTTTTTCATAGGTATAACAATTTAGAATTTACGACGTGAATGTAGTAAATATTCTGAATGTAAACAAACTGTTAAGTTGAAAAATCCTACTTGGTGAAGTAAATAATTGAATAGATCAAAGCGGCCAAGGCCCCGCTTACGGGGATTGTTAAAATCCACGCCCATAATAGGTTGATAGTTACACCCCAACGTACGGCACTTAAGCGACGCGTTGCTCCAACACCAATAATAGAACCCGTGATGGTGTGCGTGGTAGAAACAGGAATTCCAAAGTTGGAAACGGTAAAGAGTGTTAGGGCACCTGCCGTCTCGGCACATACACCTTCTAAAGGCGTTACTTTCGTAATGCGAGAACCCATGGTTTTTACAATTTTCCACCCTCCCATTAAGGTTCCTAAACCAATCATCAGATAGCATCCAAAAGCTATCCAAAAAGGCATGGTTTCTGAATGTACTTTTGTCTTTATTTTGTAATCTTTTTTAAGTTCACCGTTTGGATTAACAACACTGCTAAAGATGCCAGCAAAGGCATACTTTGGGTTGAGTTTTTTATCCTTGAAAATCACTTCCTTCGTTTTAGCATCACAAAGTGATTTTCCATTCATGTACACTTCTAACTTTGTTAGAGAGTCATTAATGGTTTTGTACGTAGGGATGTTTTTTAAGCCCTTAGCTACGAGCTTCCCCTTTTTGTTGTATAACACCTGACCTTTATCATCAACAATTTGTTTATGGTTTAGGTAATATAAATTCGAATTAACAAAAGCATATTCAGGTTTGAATTTCTCTAATTTACCTTCTTCGTTGTGGTATTCTACTTGTACCAATTCGGTGATTGCGAATTGTTTACCAATTAAATCTTCCTTTCCTTCTTTTCGGGCCATGTTGCCATAAACCAATAAGGCCGCACAAATAATTCCCATGACTTTTTGAGAATCTGCGCCACCGTGACCAAGAGAGAATGCTGCAGAGGATAAAAGCTGAAGTTTTTTATGCATTTCTCCTTCCCTCAAAGCCGAAGGCCTGTTTCTGTAGAAAATGTAATGATAGGTATACACTAAAATGAATATGATAATCATCCCGCCAAGAATATACATCATGATGGGCTTGATATCCATGAATTCAATCATGTAGACCATCGTTAACATCGTAATCGTGCTTAAGCCGAGAATAACTATTAATTTATACCAAAAATTACGTGCGATGGTAACGACGGTAATGAGGTAAGAAATTAGTCCACCGATTACAGGCGCAAGGAAAATAAAGAAAATTACGGTTAAGATTTCTTTTCCGGCAATCACACCAAACCCTGCCCATAGCGATCCTTTTGCAATGGCTACGTGAGTAACCGCTGCTCCTGCGAATCCTCCAATTAAGGTATGGGAGGAGGAAGACGGTATTCCAAGCCACCAAGTGAGTAAATTCCAAGCAGTTGCGGCTAACAATCCGGCAAGGATTACCCACAAATCAATGGCTGTATTATCTACTGTTTTTGCGACCGTATTTCCAACGCTCATGTCAAATACCCAAAATGCTAAGATATTAAAGAAAGCTGCCCAGATTACTGCTTGAAAAGGGGTTAGTACCTTTGTGGACACCACCGTAGCAATCGAATTGGCTGCATCATGAAACCCATTTACTAAATCGAACAGTAAGGCAATACCAATAACAACTATGAGTAAGATAAACATGATTAGTACGTATTTATATTATGCGAATTTTACAACAATGGATTCTATAACATTTCCAGCATCCTCACATTTATCCGTAGCCGTTTCCAATACCATATATAATTCGCGGCGCTTAATTAATTCTTTGGCATCTACGTCGGAATCAAACAAGCGTTCGATACTTGAATCAAAAATCACATCGGCACTATTTTCCGCACTGTTAATTTTAATTATACAATCGATAATTTTTTGAGTGTTTTTCAAATTTCTCAACTCCATTACCGCTTGCTTTAAGGCTATGACCGCTTCTAAAATTGCCTCGGCACTTTTTTGAACCCCTTCATCGTGTAAGGGATCTATTTTGTAAAAGTTGATTTTTTTACCCGCAGCATAAATGAAGTCTGCCACATCGTCAAGTGCTGTAGCTAAACTGTGAATGTCTTCACGATCGAACGGGGTTATAAAATTACGTCCTAATTCTACAAAAATAACATGTGTTATATCATCGTTTTTATGCTCAATGTCACGCATTTCTTGAATGATTTCTTCGCGTTTGTTGTAATCAGACTCATGCACAACCTGAACTAATTTTTCTGCAATCGTCTGAAGATTATTACTTGCGTCTTCGAAAAGCGTATAGAAAACTTTGTCTTTTGGTAGAAAATAACTTAAAAAACCGGCCATATTTTAAAATTTTTATTTCTCAAATGTATAAAGGGTAGTGATAATTCTACGCCAGTATGGTTATTGTTAACCTAAAAGTAACATTGAAAATCAGGGAATCAGGGCTTGTGTAATTAAAATTGTGGGTGGGTTTCATCCACAGAAATTTTCCTGACTCGGAGTTATTTTTTATTTCGCCGCATTAAATTTCTCAGCAACAACTTCCCAATGGATTACATTAAAGAACGCTTCAATATAATCTGGGCGTCTGTTTTGATAATTCAAATAATAGGCGTGTTCCCAAACGTCTAGTGCTAAGATCGGTGTTCCTTTACATCCTTCGCCCATTAATGGATTATCTTGATTTGCTGTTGAACATACTTCGAGTTTTCCGTTACTAACGCACAACCATGCCCACCCTGAACCAAAGCGCGTTGCCGCTGCTTTTGTAAACGTGTCTTTGAATCCTTCAAACGAACCAAAGGCCTCATCGATTGCTTGAGCCAATTCCCCAGAAGGAGCTCCTCCACCGGTAGGGCTCATAATTTCCCAAAACAGGTTGTGGTTCCAAAATCCACCGCCGTTATTGCGTACAGCAGGAGTATCCATACAATTGGATAAAATATCTTCGATGGATGCGTTCTCAAGGTCAGTACCTGCTATCGCATTGTTTAAGTTAGTTGTATATGCTTGATGATGTTTTGAATGGTGGATTTCCATGGTCCGAGCATCAATGTGCGGTTCAAGCGCATTATAAGCATAGGGTAATTTAGGGAGTTCAAAAGCCATGAGTTTACGTTTTAATGATTAATACAAAGGTACAAATATATGCGCCGTTTTGTTAACGAATTTTATAAAAGTCCTTTTGCTTTGAGGGTAAGATATTTATTAATTACAGCAGTCGATAATTCCTCTGGTTTTGTTAGAATCGTTTGAATCCCCATGGCATTTAATTGTTTAGCCATTTTCTCCTTTTCAATTAACATCTTACTCGCTAAGATTCCTTGATAAAATTGACGTTGATTATTCGGACTTAAGGTTGAAAACTGTTCAAGCTCCTCGTTCTTGAACATGACCACAACCAACAAGTTTCTTTTCTTTAACTGAAGCAAATAAGGAAGCGAGCGCTGTAAGGTAAACGGGTTTTCGAAATTGGTGAATAAAAGGAGCAAGGATCGGGTTCTTACTTTATCATTCACATGCTGTTGTAAGAGTTCGAAGTTTGAATCCTGAAAGGTGGTTTTTTGTGCATATAGCACTTCCAGTATTTTCTTTAATTGAATGCGCTTATTTGACGCAGTCAGCGTTGCCCCAAGTTTATCCGAAAAGGTAAACAGTCCGATTTTATCACTCTTGTGCAAACAAATATTAGACAATACTAAGGTTGAATTAATGGCGTAGTCTAGCATGCTTAGGCCCATTGATTCCATTTGCATAATTCGGCCCTTATCTATAATACAGTATACATTCTGTGATTTCTCCTCCTGATACTGATTAACCATCAGTTCATTTTTCCTGCTTGTAGCTTTCCAATTGATGCTTTTAATTTCATCCCCAGGAACGTAATTCCGAATTTGCTCAAACTCTCTTGACATGCCAATTTTTCGTACACGCTTAATCCCAGATTGAATTTTGTTTTGCTGAAAAAGCATTTGTTCGTAGCGCTTCATTTGTAAGATCGATGGGTAAACATGAATCGGTGCAGCATGTGAAGTTATACTTCGTCGCGCTATCAATCCGAAAATCGACTTTGTGAAAATGTAGGTATCCGAGAACCCATAAACTCCCCGTTTTTTTGGGATGTATTCATAAGAAATCTCCAGGCTTTCTAGGGGATTTAATGAGGCATTATAGTGCTTCGTTCGTTCTTGCATATCCATGGGATACCCTTCATTTAACGTAAACCAAATCTTTGTTTTTCCTGCGTTAGACAAGGTTAATTTAATTGAATTTCGATCACCTAAACTTAGTTTTTCTTGATACGCTTTCACATAACGTACCGGTTTTACCACCACAAACAAGAAAAGTAAATCACAGATAAATAGTAGCCCGATGCCATAAAATGAAATGGCGGATAACCAAATTATTTGGTGCGAAACGTATCCCATCGCCGTGATGATGATGGCAATACCAAACAATAAGAAAAACCGATTACTCAGGCTAATTTGACGCATCTAACTTATCTTGGTATTTCGATTTCTGCAAGTATTTGACGAATTACTTCTTCTGTCGTGATTCCTTCCATCTCAGCTTCAGGAGTCAAGATTATACGGTGTGTAAGTACCGGCAGCGCAATGTATTGGATATCTTCTGGCGTTATGAAATCCCTGCCGCGCAATGCAGCCAGCGCTTTTCCTGCCCTTAACATCGAGAGCGACGCGCGAGGGGAGGCGCCTAAATATAGTTTGGCGTGACTTCTTGTTCGGTGTGTTATGGCAGCAATATAGTTGATTAAGCTGGCTTCAACGACCATTTCCTGCATCAATGTATGCACGCGCTTAATGTCTTCACTCGAAAATAATGGCGTAATACGTTCCATATCAATTGGTCCATTGGTCGCCTTATATCGGGTTAAAATATGCGCCTCTTCTTCTAAACTTGGATAGTCCATTTTAATTTTAAAAATAAATCGGTCCAATTGAGCTTCCGGAAGGCTGTAGGTACCTTCCTGTTCAATCGGGTTTTGGGTTGCGATTACTAAAAATGGAAACGCCATTGGGTATTGAACGCCATCAAAAGTGATTTGACGTTCTTCCATCACTTCAAACAAGGCAGCTTGCGTTTTAGCAGGCGCACGGTTGATCTCATCAATTAAAACGATGTTCGAGAATATCGGGCCTTTATTAAAAATGAATCGCCCTTCTTTCATATTAAAAACACTGGTTCCAATGACGTCAGACGGCATTAAATCAGGGGTGAACTGGATTCTTGAAAAGTCTACCTTCATCAATCGAGCAATCAACTTTGCACTTAAGGTTTTTGCTACCCCAGGAACTCCTTCAAGTAATACATGCCCATTGGCAAAGACCCCTGCTAAAATAAGTTCGACAATATGCTCTTGTCCAATCACATGCTTGCCGATTTCAGCCCGCAGCTCGTTAACTTTTTGTGCAACCCATAATAATTCCGAATTGTTTCGTTCGAAACTTAGTTTATCCGTTGGTTGTTGTTCTTCCATGATGTTTTTGTTTTATATACGTGACTAATTCTGAATAAGCAAACCGAGAGGAATCCCACCGTGGAATGCTCAGGATACGGTGCGCTTTGGTGCTGTAAAATTCAAGTTCATTGTGTTGTTCACTGTAGCTGATTATGCAAGGAACTCGTTGACCGTATAAGGGCAAATAATAAGTAGTTTCTGAATCATCGATGCGGATTAACGGTGTTCGGAACCTCAAAATTCCAAGGCCGATGAGTATGCCGCCAATAACAGCAATGCCCGGACCTACAGGATTGGAATGCGCAGCACTGTAAAACCCAAAGAACGCAAAGAGTACTCCGATCATAAAGACAAAGAAACTAACGGTGGCATTGCGATTGACACGTATCGGGAATTGTTTTGGATTTTCTAATGTTCTTATAATTCCTGCCTTGGATAAGAAACTGTGTGTATTTCTTGCTGTTAAATACACATGCGCCATGTCAACCTGATCGCTAGGCGCACTAATCAAATTCAATGTCTCTTGAATTATTTGGTTCTCTAAGCCAGTCTTTTCCTTCAAGACACGAAGTTTATCCTCATTAGATAATTTGGTTAAATCGGTGTAGAATGCGCGAAGAATTGCGTGGAAGAATTGTTGTTTGACCAGATTAAACGCGACCGAAGGGGACTCGTGCGACTGATAAATCGATGAAATTGTTTGTATATAGGTGGCAGTTAACTTACTGGGCGCATCTGGAAGAGGGATAATGGCTCGTTTCCGTTTACCTGCAAAAAACGCGAATAAAATTAATCCGATTAATAAGGCAAATGTGGCATGTTTTAAGGCTGGATGTTCATTAATCAGTTTAAGTAAGGAATCTTTTTCCTCTTGGACTGAATCCTCCCAATTGTATGCTGTTTGCCATTTTAATGTAGCATAACTAAGAAATAATACCCGATCATAGAATTTCAGCTTGCTAATTAGAAATTCCGCGTGTGCTTCCCCGGCAGGACTTAACAATTGGTAATTTACAATAGCCTTTGGGTAAAAGCCCATTAATACCTGTCCATTTCCAACAGGAAACGTTGTTTCAACCACTAAGCCATTATTGCTGCTGAGTACTGGTTTATTACAAGGTTGCATTCCGAAGGTTCTAGCCGCAATCGTATCTGCCTGATAGAGGTGGTATAAGTTATAGGTTCGATTGCGTGTTTTTAATGGTATTACCCGATCATACGCATAACTGATGTTTCCCGCTAGGTTTAGGCTGTCATAAACCCATTCATATGTTTTATTTGCAAATAACATTAAGCCATCTCCTTGTTTAACGCGGGTTATGATGTTCTGAAATTGGGAAGCGTTCAAGGTGACGGTATCTCCAATCATCACATAGAGTGTGCGTTGATTCGATTTTAACAAGGTATCTAATCTGTTTTCATTCGATACGTGTTGAATCTTAGATTTAGTCACGGACTTTTGCAAGAGCATGTTAAAATAATACAGGCCGTAGGGGGCTTTACTATCAAACTCATATTTGCTATACCAATCTGAACTTTTATAGCCAGAAGCAGCTCCATCTCCCTGTCCTTGGATTAAAAATATTAACCCTCCTCCTAGGATGAAGACCAAAGCAATCCCAATAAAAAGCAAGCGTTTATTCATGTGCCTTTAAGGTGTTAAGAAAGCTTGCCAATGTAGGTTCAACTTCATTGAATCGGGAGTTATCAATTTCATATTCACCATACCAAATCACATCAAACACATGGATACAGGATTGAAATGTGGATCGGAAATTCGGGTTTGTTAACCCAATGAGGTATTCGTGGTTGGTTTTTTCACGTGTCCATTTAATTTGATTAAGCCGAATTAATTCTTTTAGAATAAGGGTGAAATATATACGTACCGCTTCTCTGTATTTTTCCTTAGAAATGGCTTGCTCTAAGCGTTTTTCTAAATCAGATACAGGAACAATTTCAGGATTCCAATACTCATCATATCGCTTAAAATCAGGTAAGGATTTACCTGAATTTTTAACAATCAAATAAAAGATGATGAATAATCCCAATGCTACGACAATAAAGAGTAAGACATTTAAAACCCACGGTGGAATCGTTCCGGGCTTTGCGATGTCTGGTTCGTCAAAATCCGGTCCATCGATGCTCGGCATTTCCGGAAGTTCCGGTTCTTTTAGTAAGTTTTTCTCTCGAACTTGTTTTTTGGCTAAATGCTGTTGATATTTTTCGTGATAATGCGCTAAAATACTGTCAGAATACGCTTGCTTATTTTCAATTACATAGTCATCGGTATTGTCGGATGATTGAATAATTCCTCCTGGACTGTTATTCCATTCTTTTCTTAAATGATCGTTGCCTTGCTTTGGATAGCTTGTGTTTTTCAACTCCTGCTTTAAGGGGTTTTGTGCAAGGCTAAAACCAACGCTAAGGGATACAAGTAAATTCAACAGGGAAGCTCTCATTGGTCTTGAATTTCTATATATTCTTTTAATCGACTACGCTCACCATAATGCATTCCCTCTTTTTTTAGGTTTACGGCTTCTCGTTTTTCAAGCATTGAAAAATACGATAAGGAAAGCAATACAAACCAAAAAACTAGGGTAAATAATAAAACTACGAGGTAAACGACTTCCCTAAATAAATTAGTCCAATACACGCTGTTTAATCCGGCATTATCGAGAAATGGAGTTATTCCATTAACGATGAGGTCTAAAAGATCAGGTACTTCATTTTGAATACTATATACCCCGGAAATTGGCTGACAAATAGCTGCAACGGTAAGGAGCCCCATACTCATCAATCCAACTAAGGTAAAATAGGATTTAGCGCTGTATCGCAGTCCTTTTTTGATTCCTTGAGAAATCGCTTGTTCTGGATATGCTATGGAAACAGGGAGATAAAGCAGAAACGGATAGGCTAGAAGCGTGGGTAATAAGATATACCAAGGAAAAATGAAAATCGGGAACAGCAAAAGTATAAACAGAACAAACACCCGCAGAAACATGTGTCGAGCATAGCGGGCCCATGATAAGGAACTTAGCCCAGCTTTGACTAATAAACCGTGATAAGTCACCAAAAAGATAAAGGATATGAGTGCAACCCAGAGCAGGCAGATCAATATGTCTACAGGTGTACTGAAAGCATATCCGAGCATAAACGAAAGGTGACTGGCCCAATCAAACCAGTAAACAAAGGTTAAATCCTCAGGGAAAAGCAAGGCGCGAAAAAGGATTAAGCCAAGTCCAATTGGCATTACAACCTTCAAAATGGGTTTCATGGTGGTTCCTAAGGATTGAAAATACAATACAATGCCTTGCCGATAAACTTGCCACACAGATCGAACGCTCAATAATTCAATGGTTTCTGGATGCGGTTGTTTAAAATTAGTTTCTTCAAATAAGCGCGCTGGATAACGTTGCGCTTGATAAATAGGAAGAAAAATATATAAAAATCCAATTAAAAAGAATGAACCAAGAATAATGGTCCATTTTGAGGCATCAGGTAAGGTATCGTAATTTCGGGTAACATAACTTTCTAAGTATCCTGCGAGCACGATGAATGGCAAAATGCTCAACATGATTTTAGCACCTCGTGAAAAACTTGCTTTAAAAGCCTGAATTCGCGAAAAACTCCCTGGAAACAGCCATCCAGAACCTGCGGTAATCCCAGCGCCTGCAGCGAGTGCGATGCTTGAAATTTCAAATGCGCCATGGATCCAAATCCCTAAGAAACTGGTAATTAATAGGCCCTTTTTTAAAAACATATGTTGAAATGCCCCGAGCATTACCCCATTCCCGAAAAGGAAAAACTGCGTGCCAAGTGTGAAGAATATTCCTGCAAAAAAGGTTAGGATAGATACCATGAGGTTGTTCCCCGTGATTTGAACGAACATCATAAAGGAACTGCTTCCTTCATAAACACCCAAGGGATTGCCTTTTTCGATATTTTCCATGGTCATTTCTACGTACCCTTCGCCCAATACGGTAGCCGTGAAGTCTGGGTAAACACTGCTCGATATCCACCCTAGGGCGATGTAGGCCAAAAAGCTAAGTAACGCGAATCCCATGTAGTTTTTCGACCGATATAACTCCAAGGGGAGCTCAATCGTCCAAAAGTCTACTACGTTTTTAAATGAAAACTTTTGATATTTATTTACTCCAATAAAGACACGTTGTGCAAGTTGATTGAGATAAACCCTGATGGTTCTTCGTTTATAATACGTTTGCGCAAATCCCAAGTCATCCGTAATATCCAAATACAAATTACTTAAAGCCTCCGGATCGCTCGAAAGATCCTTTTGCATCGATTCAAATCGTTGCCATTTTTCTTTATTTTTACCGATAAACTTAGATTCTTTCAAAGCGCTCTAAAGGTACACTTTTACGCTTAATTGTTAACGTTAAGGAACCCAATATTTCTTGTGAAGGGCATCTATTCATTTCGCTGCCGTTTACTTTCTACACGTGAGCGCTTTATTAAATAAATCAGAGGGAAGAGAAGTTCTTCTTAAAATTGGTAATTTCGACCGTAAACCACGGCCTTAATGCTTCGATTCTTTTTAATTTTCTTTCTTTTTCCTTCGCTGGCTTTTTGCCAAATGACGCTTTTGCCTCAGGTAGGTTCAGAGCGATTTGAATTACACCAACTATATTCACTGTCGGATGGGGATTCAATTCGTATCGATCAGTTTAAGTGGTATATGAGCACTGCACAGGGAGAGGTTCATTTGGTGGATGCCTCTGAACCAAGCACCTATACCTTACCCTTTTCAAGCAATGCCATTCACTTGGGGTTGGATAGCACTGCGAACACGGCCGGAAGATTTGATGGCGCATACGACCCCTTGCTCGGTATGTATTGGGCTTGGAATACAGGGTATATTCATCTG
>JAIXRD010000073.1 GCA_027485365.1 Cryomorphaceae bacterium
AGTATACCATATGTAAAAAGCGCTTTGGAGATCGGTTGAACACATTTAATTTGATAATGCGTGTTGATAATGAAAATAAACCTTATCAGATAATTGATTTAACCTCTGAATTAGAGATGAAAACTAAAGAAATTGAAGATAAGATTCATAAATTCAAATCAGTCTTAGATGCTCAAGAACCAACCATAGCCATGAGCAATCATTGTTTGAAACCGTATGAGTGTAATTTCACCAACTATTGTCGCGCTCTTAAGGATTCTTGACAATTTCCATGAAGAAAAATATGAACGGGTAATTTCTGAATTCGATTATTCATGAATACCGAATGAAACAATTTTATCTATTGAACTTCATTTATCGGCTTTTCTCATTCCAATCCCAACCATCACGCATTGCCTTGACCGACGGCTTCCTTTTGTTTTTTAACGCGCCCATAGCATTTAAAGCAGACGCCGTTGGAGATGTGGCTATATTTGGGTATAACCCCTAGGTCGTTGCAGCGATCGCATGAAGGTGTCGGAACGTATTCAGAAGTTTCCGGTTCAATGTTTGAATATTCTAGGAAGAAATCATGGATGCTGAAAAGCTCTTTATTCCAATCCGGTTTGTCACAGAGTTCGCCCACTTCTATCAGAAGTTCTTCAGGAACGTCCAAGATTTCAGCGTAACGCTTGAACCATTTGTTGGGAAACAAAAAACTGTGCATGTAGATGTAATTTCCGCTATAGCGTTCGAAGTAGTCGAGTATTGTTTGTTTAGTTTTAAGGCTCATCTTACTGTACCTTCCGACAATGAGGTGATCCCAGTCGCTTGCATACGAGGAAAAATCAAACACATAAATTTCTTTATCCTGCATGGTTGGGATGATTTCTAGCAATAACCGGTGGTTGGCAAGCTTGGTGTTTTTCAATTCTTGGTAGAGGGAACCCGACACGTTGTTATATACCAATATTAACTTTTGATCTTCAGGCGAATATTTTCCTTTCCAGGAGAAATACACTTCCTCGGGAGCGGTGAGTCCGCGTTGTAATCCCAATAAAGGGTATAGGGACAATTTTGATTTTTGAAAATACCTGGGGTACAATTGATTGATGATCATGCGTTGAACTTTTTTATTGGTTTCAATGCAAAGCTAGGGCGTATTAGTGCGGTGGATGTGCATAGGAAAAAAGTGTAATCATTTGTATGTTTTGTATTCTAGGGTTAGTTGATGGTTTAATTAAAAAAGCGACAGTATGAAAAAGTTAGTTTTGTTCCTTATCATCATTTCTAATAGCCTAGTAGCGCAAGAAATTGCTGATTTTAAACACGATATTCGAAAGGCTTTTGATAGTTTGAGAATAGCAAATAAGTTGAATCCATTAAAATCTGACAGCGATTTGGATTCGGCAGGTGCATACTTAGCAAAAACATTTACCAATAGCCAAATTTCCTATAAAGCTGTTTCTGATTCATTTAATATCAATGTATTCCGTTATTATGTGTTTGGTATTCAATATTGGACTCCAGAATTATGGACCATTCAACTGAATAACATTGTCAAAAACCATGAATCGGTAGTTACAGCCAGTACAAATCCAAATACATGCATGAACATTTCAATATACTCCTACGGCGAATTTAACAACTACGTAGCCATCGTTATCTAAGGAACTAAGGATGCTATTTGTCATTTACCACAACGAGAATAAGTAAGCCTTTTAAGTTAGCTCTTTACCCAAGCAGGTTCAGGTGTTGATTTGCATATTGCTCAATCCTCCCATTTCTTCCGGCTACAAATTCAGTAACCCTTTGTTTATAGAGTAGGTATTCTGCTTTATTGTTGAATCCTGGTTTTGAATTAAACCCATCAAAAGGCAAATAGAATTTTATTTCGTTTCGGTTATCCAACAGGTCATTTAATAAGAAAAAGTCAACATAATGCCGGAAGTCTTCAAATAATTCAAAGAAGGAATGATAACGTGTCAGTACCTTAGTTAGTGGACTTGGTATACCCAGATAGTGCCTGCGGATGCATTCCAGGGTTAAATCAAACCGATCATCGATATAGGCGTTTACACCACGTGCCTGGTTAATCGTGGGCATACGATCAATTTGCTTGTTCGGGAAAAGAATATAAGCACCAATAGTAGATCCGATTTCAAACAGTGCATTGGCATCTTCTGTTACCTCTGCAATTAGGGCTTGTTTATGCCGTTGATTTCGATAAGAATGGGTAATTGCATCGCTACCCAGGTAGTGAATACCATGGTCGGTGTGATAACTGAGATAGGCATTTGGGGTTGAATCGGATAATTCAAACAGTTTTCCGTTTGGTAAGGGTTTAGTCCATAGTTGTTTATGGTATCGTTTTAGTGTTGGACTGGTAGCATCGGGGTCACCTCCATTGGCGTCGCTGTATGTTTTAAAGGTAATATCGATCATCTTATTCCGAATACAATTCTTGCATTTTCGTTGCTCGAGCGTTAATTCTTTCTTTTAGGTTCAGCGGCTTCAACACCTTAACTTCCTCCCCAAACGACAAAATAACCTGTTCCAGTTCTGGGTTGGGTACCACCTGCAGGCGTACCAATAAGCCGTCTTCAGTAGTGCTTTCTTTCTGGCTTTCGTGCAAGGGTTTTGTTTGCACATATTTAGCGCGTTTCGGGTCAAATAGCAGTTGCACCTCTTCCAACGCGCCATCAAATCGTGTCACACCGATAATATCAGAAAAATAATCATCCCAGTTGATGTTACCTGGGCGATAGGGGGTAGTGAGTTCCGTTATTTCCTCAATGCGGTCCAAGGCCATATTCCAGGTTGGGTTTTCCAACAATTCATTGAGCCCAAAAACAAACCACCGGTTATTATACTGCTTCAAAAAATGTGGATGAAAGTTCATGGTAAAGGGGGCTCCGTTAAATGGCGCATAGCGTACGCTAAGTGCTTTTTTCTGAACGATGGCATTAAACAACGGGGTAATTTGAGTTTTACCCGAGTAATCGATATTGGATTCAAAGGAAATCACTTTCTCATCGCTGCTTCCAAACTTATCTTTAAGTAAGATATTCAGTTCCTCCACCCACTCAAAGCCCGGTCCGCCCGAAAAGCGTTGTAGTAATTCTAAGGCATTTTTCAATTGTTTCGCTTCGGTTTCATTCAGTGGCGAATTATGGATCGAAAAGGAGGGGTCGCTATAATAATAGGCATGTTTTTTCCCTGCATGAATGCTATTCTCTATTGGCGCATTGTACCCGGCCTCACTTCGCATAAAACGAATGTCTTCCCGCAACTGACGCTTATTGATTCCACTGCTTTTGGGGTCGTCTTCCAATAAGGCATTATTTACTTGTTCAATGAGGTCATCAAATAGGTATTTTCTTCCAACATTCTGAAAACAACGGTCGAGGGTCTTGTAGCGGAGTAGGGCATTTTTAGTGATGGACATGGTGGAATTATCTTCTTTCTACAAAGGTAATTATTCTGTGCAGATGTGCTGCATAGTAAATAAATATATTTGTTCTGATTATGTTATTTGCAATTCCCTACAAATAATTTTACCTTCGGGAAGCAAAGTTTTTTCCTGTGCATGTTGATTGCATGGAAGGGGAGTAGGTTTGCAGAAGTTCCTTGAAACACTTGCCACAAGATATTGATTCGTGGGTGCTGGTCTCAAATTTCAGTTTGAGACATGATCGGCATCTTCTCCCGACCTCGTGTTGGGATGAATGTCACTTAGGCATTTATAACAGTGGTTATTGATTTCAATATCAATAATATTAAATTGTTATTTATGAATTTATCAGTGATGAATAAGTATTGATTTGTACATACAGAAAGAGTATCCGGCAAGTGTATTCAAAGCGCTTTAAAATTTTTATATGAAAATTGAACAGGTACATATCGACCATATAAGAAAGCAATTTGCAGAGTTGCAAAACAAAGAAGATTTAGTGAAACTTTTGAATAATGCTA
>JAIXRD010000074.1 GCA_027485365.1 Cryomorphaceae bacterium
CGCCGTTAAATCAGGGTCTACTCCGCGTTCAAACCTAAAACTTGCATCGGAATGAATACCATGATGTTTTGCCGTTTTACGAATCGTTGACGGATTAAAGTATGCGGATTCAATAAGTAGATCCGTTGTTTTTTCACTTACTCCGGAAATCTTACCACCCAACACACCCGCAAGACAATGTGCCACACCGTTTCCATCAATTACTAAATCTGAAGGACGTAGTTTTCGTTCAACGCCGTCCAAGGTCTCAAGGGTTTCATCAGTATGTGCCTGTCTAACAGTTAATGATTCAGAGAAGTAACGCGCATCAAAGGCGTGAAGCGGCGTACCAAGTTCGTACATCACGTAATTCGCACAATCCACGATGTTATTGATGCTCGCCGTTCCAAGTGCAGCTAATCGACTTTTTAACCAATCTGGAGAAGGACCAACTTCGACTCCGCTAAGCGAAGCTAAATAATATGATTCGCAATCTCCATCACTCATAACCTTATAATTGTTGGTTTGATTGGTTTGAATGGCACGTTCTTCGATTTCCGGCAGTGAGAGTGGTGTAGAAAACCCTTCATGATGCATAAGGTACGCCTTAATGTCTCGTGCTACCCCCAGATGCCCCATGGCATCGCATCGGTTAGGAGTTAAACCAATTTCCAAGATGTAATCCGTATCTAGGGATAAGGCCGTTGCTGCAGGAATACCAACTGTTGTGTCTTTCGGTAAAATTAAAATTCCATCGTGTGAAGTACCTAATCCTAATTCATCTTCGGCACAAATCATTCCATGGGATTCAATGCCACGGATTTTTGCTTTTCTCAAGGTGAGGGGTTCTCCTTCATTTGGATAAATGGTAGTTCCAACAAGCGCTACCAGCACTTTTTGTCCAACCGCTACATTCGGCGCACCGCATACAATTTGGAGCGTTTCATCACCAATGTTGACGCGTGTAACCTTTAGTTTATCGGCATCTGGATGTTTCTCACACTCAATAACCTCTCCAGTTATAACGCCAGCTAGGCCGCCTTTAATGGAGCCTACCGCGTCGATTCCTTCTACTTCTAAGCCGGTTTGGGTAAGGATTTCAGAAATGCGTTCAGGAGAATACTCGAACGGAACAAATTGGCTGAGCCACTTATAGGAAACTTTCATTGCAATGGAATTGGTGCGAAATTACACATTTTGTAAGGAAAATAGGCGATATATGTTTTCGATTATTTAACATTCAAAAACCTTTTGTTCACTTGAATGTTCATACCTTTGCCTGCGAAATCGGTAGCGTAAAATATACTCATGAAATTCAATCTTTTTCTTAACTTATTGGTCCTAGTTTGTGGGGTCTTTTCTCTACAATCAGCGTTAGCTCAGGATAAACATACCATTAGTGGGTATATAGCGAGTAGTTCCAACGGTGAAGCGTTGAATAGCGCTAAAATTTATGTACCAAGTTTAAACAAAGGGGCGATTACCAACAATTATGGATTTTATTCCTTGACCTTACCCAGTGGTATTTATGAGATTGAGTTCCGATTTACTGGGTTGAATACCATAAAAAAGACAGTAGATCTTACCAGTGAAAATGTTTCCTTGAATGTGGAGTTGGGACTTAAAGATGGTGAAAAAGTATACGAGGAAGTTGTTGTGAGTGGGAAGAAAGGTGACAATGTCAATTCTGCTAAATTGGGTCAAATGGAATTGAACATCGACCAAATAAAGCGCCTTCCAGCTTTTATGGGAGAAGTAGATGTTATAAAAACCATCCAATTATTACCCGGTGTTTCTTCGGTTTCCGAAGGAGGACAAGGATTTTATGTGCGTGGTGGCGGTCCCGACCAAAATTTAGTATTACTGGATGAAGGCGTTGTGTACAATGCTTCCCATTTATTTGGGTTCTTTTCTGTGTTTAATTCAGATGCGGTTCGAAGCGTAAACCTTATAAAAGGGGGAATGCCCGCAAATTATGGGGGAAGGTTATCCTCTGTATTGGAAGTAAATATGAATGAAGGTAATTCCAAGCGATTCAGTGTGAAAGGTGGATTGGGGGTGATTTCGTCAAGACTTACCTTGGAAGGGCCCTTGAAAAAGGATAGAGGTAGTTTCATTGTATCAGGTAGACGAACCTATATTGATGTATTGGCCAAAGCGTTCATCTCTGATACCTCACCGTTCGCGGGCTCAGGGTATTACTTCTATGACATGAATGCCAAGTTGAATTATAAATTGGGTGAAAAGGACCGTATATTTCTGAGTGGCTATTATGGAAAAGATGTGTTTACGTTCGCTGATCGTGAGGGAGGATTTAGCGCCGACATGCCTTGGGGTAATGGAATAGCAGCCCTTCGTTGGAATCACGTGTTTAATGCGAAGTTATTTATGAATCTGACCTCTACCTTTTCAGACTATAAATTTAAATTTGGTTCCAAGCAAGATGAATTTAAAATTGAGTTTTTATCCGGGATTAAGGATTACGGAACAAAAATCGATTTCTCGTATTATCCAAATGATAAACATCGCGTAAAGTGGGGTGCGAATTATATTTATCACGTCTTTACACCCTCAAGTGTTTCAGCCGCGCAGGACACGGTGGTGTTTAATACAGGAAATGCACAACAGCTGTTTTCACATGAAGAGGCCATTTATTTAATGGATGAATTTGATTTGAATGATCGCTTAAGAATTAATGCAGGCCTACGATATACTGCATTCCAACACGTTGGACCTTTCACGCGTTACATAAAGGGTGATATCAGTAAGCCGGATACCGCCATTCAATATGGGAAAGGAGACCTCATTAAATTTTATCACGGACTTGAACCTCGTTTTTCATTCCGATATTTAACAGGAGAGCACAGTTCCGTCAAGGGTGGTTATGCCTATAATTATCAGTTTGTGCATTTAACGAGTTTGAGCGCAGTTTCACTTCCAACCGATATTTGGTATCCTACCACAGATATAGCCAAGCCACAGAAAGGATTTCAAGCTTCATTGGGGTATTTCCAGAATTTCTTCAGTGACAAATACGAGGCATCGGTTGAAGTGTACTACAAGGGAATGAACAACATTGTAGAATTTAAGGAAGGTGCTCTGCCCGGAGATAATGTGAATGACAATACCGATAATTTAATGGTATTTGGAAAAGGTTGGGCTTATGGGGTGGAGTTCTTTTTCAAAAAAGCAGTGGGTAAATTTACCGGATGGATTGGGTATACGTGGGCGAAAACAGAACGTAAATTCCCGGATTTAAATAACGGAGAAGTGTTTCCTGCGAAATACGACCGACGTCATGACCTGAGCATTGCCGCAACCTACATGTTAAATGATCATTGGACCCTATCAAGCACATTTATTTATGCTACGGGTAACACCTTAACCTTGCCTACCTCATGGTATGTTCAAGACCAAAACTTATTGTTTAATTACGGCGCAAGAAATTCAACGCGAATGGCACCGTATCACCGACTTGATTTTTCTGCTACATGGTATGATAAAGCCTATAAGACTAAAACGGATCCAGCTACAGGAAAAGAAATAGAAGTCAAAAAACGCTTAAGAAATAACATTGCGATTTCGGTGTATAATGTATACAATCGTGCGAATCCATTCTTTTTATATGTCGACAATGACGGAGATTTCTTGAACGGAGATTTCAAGCTAACAGTTAAACAAGTTTCATTATTCCCAATAATCCCTAGTGTAACATGGAATTTCGAATTCTAAACGTAGCGTTTGTAGCGTTGATTCTTTTATTTTCTTCCTGTACCAAGGAAGTGAAAATTGATATTCCTGGATACAAGGAACAGTTGGTGGTAGACGGAAGTATTCGCGAGGGAGAACCGCCCATTATCTTGCTATCAAAATCTCAGAACATTTATGCACCAACCGATATTACTGCGTATTTAGGGAGTTTTGTTGGCGATGCAGTGGTTACTGTTTCTGATGGAACGAACACGGTTACCTTAAGTAAAATCTGCACGGATGATTTGCCTCCTGGAACCGAAGCGTATGCCGAAGCACTGTTCGGAATGAGTATTCAAGAACTGCAGCAATTGCCTTCACCGCTTTGCGTGTATACCACGTTTGACCCAAGCATGTTTGGTCAGGTTGGAAAAACATACACACTAACGATTAACCACGACGGAAAAACGTATACGTCTACAACTTCGATTCTGGCGCCAGTGGCCTTGGATTATTTAACATGGAAACCGGAGGCAAATTCAAGCTCGATTGGTTATTTATACAGCTTTATGACGGACAATGCCTCGACCTCTGATAATTTCATGTGGGAAATGAAAAAGGTAAGTGACCCAATGTTTACAAAACCGTTTAATCCCTATTTTAACGATGCCTTCTTCAATGGCTTAGCCTTTGAATTCACTATTTATAATCCTTTGTCCTTTAATGATTCCACCTATGCTGAAAACGAGCGTGGATTTTATAAATATGGAGATACCGTAGTAATGCGCTTATCTAGAATGGGTAAGAAGGAATATAATTTTTTCGAAAAGAAGATTAATCAAGTATTTTCTTCCGGAAGTCCATTTGCTACACCGATTAATGTACCTTCCAATATTGAAGGCGGTGCGCTTGGCGTTTGGGTTGGCTATTCAACCTATCTCGATACCGTGATTTGTCAGCCGTAAGTTATTCGATGGGTTTTTTCTCTTCCTTTACAGCACGTACATTTTTGAAAAAGTAGCGAAGGTCAAGCCCAAGGTATGCCCCGGAAACATCCCCGTATTGTGTGACTTTATACCCTTGATTTCTATAGGTGGCAATATAAACAAAAAGAGGTTTTGCTGGAAGCCGCACGGAAGTTCCGAGGTAAAAGAAGCCCGACTTTTTAGATCGAAATTCAAACCCAAGGTTTCCATTTAAGTCCAACGAAGCTTTTTTATTTACAATGCCTGTGTGGTAGAAAAACTGAGAACCATTGATGTTATTGGAGGTAGCAATGTCTGTTGGTTTGAATCCTGCTACAATACCTAAGGATGCATTGGCATACCACTTTTTGGCTAATTTGATGTAGAATAATCCGTTGATGGGAACATCGTATTGAATGAACCCAAGGGTATTGCTTACGAAAACTCCGGAATCCGCGATGGAACCTTCAATACTGAAATTTCGTTGGGTAAAGTTAATGCCAGTTTCTAGGGAAATTAATTCAGTTAAACCAACCCGTACGACTCCTCCGAATGAATACCCGGGAGTTTGAGAAATGGTAGATTTCATACCTTCTTTAGAGAGGGTCAGTGAGGGATTACTTACGAAATCGCTTGGAAATACACCACGAACTTGCAGTCCAAAATAGGAGGGAAAACGGTTGTCGCCCAGTTGTGCATAACTAAGGAACCAACTCATAACAAAACAAAAGACTAGGCTGTTATTCATGCAGCCATTGGGTATGATATTCTAAAGGAATACGATGGGAAGCAGGCCATTCAATGGCGGGGTATCCAATATAAAATAAGCCCAGGCATTTATCTTTCGCATCTATTCCTAAGAATTCGTTCATCTGTTCCGAGTAAATTAATTTGGGTGTTGCCCAGAATCCGCCAAGACCATAGGCGGTACAGGTGAGGTGCATGTTTTGGATTGCACAAGCTACCGCTTCAATTTCCTCGATTTCAAGAATCTTTTCTTCAACTTGTCGCTTCATGGAAACTGCGATAACGACACTTGAAATCATCGGTCTACGAAGCATTTTAGCGAGTTTCGCATCATTTTGTTTATCAACTGGAGTAAGTTCCAGGTAAGTCTTTCCTAAAAACTGACTTAATCGTTGACGACTTTCATCCATAAATACATGAAATCTCCAGGGTTGCGTATTGCCATGAGTTGGCGCCCATTGTGCGTTTTGGAGAATCAGTTCAACTTGTTCTTTATGGACTTTACGTTCGCTAAATTGTTCCGGATAGATCGTTCTTCGATTACGGATGAGGTCATTAATTTCTGAGAGATTGTAACGCATATAACTACTATAACGAAAAAAGAATGCGTTAAAAGTAGTGAATATAAACGGCTCTATTTGTTAAAAGCAAAGAAAGTCCTATCTTTGCATGGTTGAAAAACGGACGGCCTTGTGGCGCAACTGAATAGCGCACCTGATTACGGCTCAGGAGGTTTCAGGTTTGAATCCTGACAAGGTCACAAGCAAAAACCCATTCCCTCAAGGAATGGGTTTTTTGTTTTTAACGCGGTCAAAAGGTCTTTTGACAAGCGACTAAAAACAAAAAACGCCAACTACGAAGTAGTTGTGGGTTTTAGCTTGTTATGTAACTCCCAACGCGGAACACGCGCAAGCGTAATCCTGATAAACTAAAAACAAAAAACGCCAACTACGAAATAGTTGTGGGTTTTAGCTTGTTATGTAATCCGCTTGCCTTCGA
>JAIXRD010000300.1 GCA_027485365.1 Cryomorphaceae bacterium
TCCAAACGTCTCAATGTCCAAATGTCTCAATGTCCAAATGTCTCAATGTCCAAATGTCTCAATGTCCAAATGTCGCCTACAGTCCTGTTAGAAATTCACCGTACAGATCATTAAAGGAAAGTCCTGCGGCTGTTCTTTTTTTAGAGAGCTGCTTAAATTCAACAAGAGCCCAAAGCACAAACTCCATGTGGAACGGAAGATCAGCTTTAGTTACTTTCGGACAATAATGTTGTACCAATTTCTGCAAGGGTTTGATGGCTAATAGCGTTTTTAGATGTACTTTCTCTGGTGCTTCTTCCAACAATTCCATTTCATCGGCATCAAAAAACCACTGCAACACCTCATCATACGCAGTTTCTTGGTCTTGTTTTTTTAATTTTTCAATTTTCGGGAAAGATTGAAGAAACAGCGTTTTCGTTGCCGCACTGATTAAGTGTTCCGCCACAAAGGAGGTTCCCTCCTGCTCTCCTTCGTAAACAAGTTCCATCTTCCCCGTAAGCGATGGAATCATGCCCAGCAAGTCGCTATATCGAACGGTTGTTTCCGTTTCATTATTCATCAAGGCTCGTCGCTCCGCCGTACTAATTAAGTTCTCATAGGCCGTAATACTCATTCGTGCACTCACGCCGCTTTTTTGGTCAATATACTCACTCTCACGAGCTTCAAATGCAATTTGCTCTAAGATATCCTTAGCGAGTTCCGGAACATGTACCGTGCATAAGCGTTGGTCTAAGTGCGCTGATTCTTGCTGCGTTATCTGTTTTGCAATTTCAATAGTTGGCGCATAATGGGTTAAGATTTGGGAACCAATTCGATCTTTAAGTGGCGTAACAATGCTGCCTCTATTGGTATAATCCTCTGGATTCGCGGTAAACACAAAGTGAACATCGAGCGGCAAACGCAATTTAAACCCGCGAATTTGCACGTCACCTTCCTCTAACATGTTAAACAAGGCCACCTGAATTCGTGCTTGTAAATCAGGTAATTCATTGATTACAAATAAACAACGGTTCGCTCGTGGTATCATTCCAAAATGTATCACACGGTCATCGGCATAACTAAGTTTTAGGTTCGCCGCTTTGATGGGGTCTATATCCCCAATTAAATCTGCAATGGTTACGTCTGGAGTGGCTAATTTTTCAAAAAAGCGTTCAGAACGATGTAGCCACGAAATCGGTGTATCATCTCCTTTTTCTGCGATCAAATCCCGGGCATAGCGACTAATTGGATGAAAGGGATCATCGTTCATTTCACTGCCGGATACATAGGGAATATATTCGTCCAATAAATTAACCATCAGGCGAGCAATTCTTGTTTTTCCCTGTCCACGCAAACCCAATAAATTGATATTGTGCTTAGAAAGTATGGCACGTTCCAATTGTGGAATAACCGTTTGTTCATACCCGTGCATCCCTGGAAACGAATTTTTCCCCGCTTGAATATTCAGAATTAAGTTATCTCGTAATTCAGTTTTAATTGTTTTCGGTTGGTATCCAGATGCTTTGAGCGCGCCAAAAGTGCTTAGAGAAGTATTCATGTGTTAGTTGATTCGTTTTTTTCTGTTTGTTTCATAGTCGTGAAAGATCATTTCTCCAAGTCCTTTTATGCCCGTGAAGAATGCTTTTCCTTTGTTCGATGCCGTAAATTCCTCCACAAAGGTCATCAAATACGGATCTTGTGCAATCATGAAGGTCGTAATCGGAATGTGCATTTTTCGTGCTTGCGCAGCCATGGTATAGCATTTCTCTACAATGTAATCATCCAAGCCATTGCTGTTTTTGTAATATTGTCCGTCCGGTAAGCGAAGGCAACTCGGTTTACCGTCTGTGATCATGAATATTTGCTTGTTGGTATTCCGTTTTCTGCGCAAGATATCCATAGCCAATTCCAAACCTGCCACCGTATTGGTGTGATATGGCCCTACATTCAGGTATGGAAGATCCTTGATTTTTATCGGCCATGCGTCATCACCAAACACAATAACATCCAGGGTATCTTTCGGATAAGATGTAGTAATCAGTTCAGCCAAAGCCATGGCTACTTTTTTTGCCGGCGTAATTCGGTCTTCCCCGTACAAAATCATGCTGTGGCTAATATCAATCATTAACACCGTACTCATTTGAGATTTATGGTGCGTATCTTCAACCACTAAATCCTGCTCCGTTAATTTAAACTCGCCAACCCCGTTGTTGATTTGCGCATTCTTTAAGCTTTCCGTCACCGAAATGTGCTCCACTGAGTCGCCAAATTGAAAATTCCGAAACTCACCCGTTGACTCATCGCCTTGACCACTCTTTTTGGATTTATGATTTCCCATGCCATTTTTTCGAATCTTTCCGAAAATTTGATCCATGGCTTTCTTACGAAGGGTGCGCTCGGTTTTAGCCGTTATCGACAAGCCTCCTTGATTATTTGCTTGGATTTCTTCCCTTAAATATCCTTTTTTCTTGAGGTCTTCAATGAAATCATCCATGGTATAGTCCTCGGTGGTTAACTTATACTCCTGATCAATAACGTTCATCCATTCCATGGCCTCTTCCATATCTCCTGACGTATGGGTAATAATTTCCATGAACACATCGAACAAGGTTTCGAATGGTGTTTGGTCTGGAGCATCGTAAGGTGTAAAAACGTAACCTGATTTTCGCATAAGAAACTGTATGAAATTGAAACACGAAGTTTACTAAAAAGTTCAAATAATCGCTTGAAAACTTAAGCGATTCGGTTAATTTTCGCACCCCATCCTTTTTACCTACCTTTGGCATCAAATAGCCAAGCTCCATGAAACGCATCAATCAATACAAAAAATTATTTCAAATCGAAGACCAGATTGAGTTGGGCGCACTTAAATCAACCTACAGAAGCCTTGTAAAACAATGGCATCCTGACAAGTTTCAAGACGATGATCCAATGAAAGCAGAGGCCGAACTCATGGGCCGAGAAATAACTGATGGCTATCATTTTTTAGTGAGTATTGCCCCAGAAACGATTGAAGCCAACCGTCCCGAGTACGAACAAGTTATTATGGAATGTGGCATAGCCGATTACAAACATAAAGGCCTACTGCTTGAAATTACCTTCACCAACGGCGACAGCTACGAGTACTTCGGTGTCAATGCAAATGTTTTTAAAAAATTCATCAACGCAGACAAGCAAGTACGCTTTGCGAAACGCTTTATCTACGATGCTTACCTGTATCGTAAATCTAAAAAAGGCGTCTCAGAAGAATAGGCTTAATCAAGCTCCAACCGAAGATTTCCGATAGAGGGTAGCCATGAGCACCACATGAGGAAAGCTGAGAGCGGCAAGAAATATGAAAACTTGTCCCCAAGTGAACGGTGCGAAATAGGCATTTAGTCCAAACAATAAACAAGCACCTAAAGTAAAAGGTAATGCTTGAATCCAACGTTGCATATCCGAGTCGGTATTCAATTCTTGCAACTTCTTCCAACCATGGAAACTGTGCTGAAAAATAAAGAAAACAGCGAAAGCCGGTATCAAGGGAAGGGCACTCAAAATCAAGAGCGACAGCACACTGGTTATCATGAATCGATTTCTTTTCCATCCAATAAAAAAGGCACCACCGAATAGAATCCACCACGTGCCAAAAGAATTAAATGCATCCAAATCAAAGGGTACTGTCACCTTCATTTCACGTAAAATCAAGAACGTCTCATGGAAATGACTACCAAGTATGCCGCCCAAAACAAAACAGCCCCAGAGAAATGCCATACCCGATCTACCCAAGCGCCAATGTGCAAAATCAGCCTCCCCAAAATGCCACATGGAATAACCAAGAAACAGGAGTAATCCACCCCACGGACTTAGTGAAAAAACCCCAAGAATCAAGGCTCCAAGACCAAGGTACATCAACACATACCGTAGCATATTCCAACCCCAAGGTTTTTTTAAAGCATGCAAATGATCAAGGGCGCCGTGTGGAATCCCAAGGACTAACATTCCAATACCCAATACCCCATAAACCAAGGGCATTTGTCCGACCGCTTGAAGTAAAAAGACCATACAGCTGATTAGCAGCATTGGGGTCAACCAGTGGAAAACTTTGGAACTTCTCCAAACCATATCCTTCACGGCGGCACCAACAAAAAGTCCGAACGGTAGGCTTTTTAAGATTTGAAGGTCTTCACGAAAAGTGCTGCGCTCATCTAAAAATTTAAACACCTGTGTCGCAGCATTTTGCTTAAACAATTGGGTAAAAATGCGTGATCCTTGCGCTGGTTGATCGCGAAGTAGTTGCAGCAACAAGCGATCGTAATAAGCAAAGCGCGTTTTTCTACTTTTAATGGGTTCCCTGTTCGATTTGATTCCCTGAACCACCTGCTTTGCAAAAGTCAAGGACCGTTCAAAAGAATACCCTGTGCTCGGTTTCAGCATGCCCGCGCGCTCCCCGGTATTAATCCACGTACTGCTGGATTTATTCACTGAAATAGCATGGCTAAACATTGGAATCACGCCCTTTTCTTTGTCTTCAATCGAATAAGGTATCGAATGCTCGGTTAAATAGCTTAACAATGCCTGCTCTGCACGTTCTGAAGGAAGTAACTCTTGGCCAAACCGAGTTATTTCAACTAAAGCGCGATGTGCATCGAAAGGCAAAACGTACATAAACTGAGTAGCTCCTTCTTGCTGCACATTAAAGTCCATCATTGTAAAGCAATCTGCATCAAACACCGGACGATCGGATTTAATTTCCCACCCATAAAAACTTTGAAACAAGCGTGTTTCACTTGCATTTGGATCAACATAACTTGGTGGACGGTTATCAAAAACTAAGGAAGCGGTAAGCTGCTCCCCCAAGATTGTTATTTGTGGGTTTTCGCCATCCGTTTTAGGGATTCCATCATACTTGATTTGAATGATTCGAGCGTTTTCTCGGGTAAGAAGCAATTGAACGTTTTCACTCAAGGTTCTCCCCGAAATGCGATAGTAACGAAGCGAATCTAACGATTGAACTTTTTCCCCGACATGCACTTTACTCCACTGAGTTTCAACCAGCGTTGATAAGAAGCATGAATTCACCCGTTCCGGTTCCATCCAAAAACAAAAGGTCCGATCATTTTTTATAATCTGGTTTGGTTCAATGACCAAGATGCGTTTATTGGTCAACATTCCTTCAGCCTCTAACTGAAGTAATATAAGGCTGTTTCCGCAACCCAGTCCCAGAAAAACATAATCATAAGGAATAGAATCGGACAAGGTCATGCATGGTTAGATTATTTGATATAGTAGTAAAATCATAACCCAAAACAATTCAATTTGTTTAAGAACGAGTAAAATTGTAACCAAATAAAAAAAAACAATTACTTTCATATTGTATTTCGAACCTTAAATGGTACCAACCGAGTGAAGACACCACGGTGGTAAAACGATACGGACTTTAAAGTCAAAAAAAACGTTGGTTTCCAATTAAATCGAAATGCAAATAAGTTTATTCACGTTTAAATTTTATTTGTATGAAAAAACAAGTGATTGTTTGGTTAAAAAATGGCATGATTGCCAAGATGAATGCGCAGGTTATTGCTGCAACGAGTCACCAGGTTACCTTTCCAAGTACCACCGTAGATTTACCGCTACTGATTGAAATAAGCCATCACGGATTAACGACCCTAATCGACCTTAGCGGATTCAAGGATTGCGTGGTGCTTCAATTTGGGGAAGATCGTTATTTCACAGGGGCGACCTATTGTCAGAACCGCAACACCGGAGCTTTTATGATTCAATCTCAAGCCCGGTTTATTGTCTTGATGCCGCTTCCACTTCCCTTTCCATTAGAGGAAACAGAAGAACTCATGATTAAAGAAATCGAAGCATGAGTTCCCAGGATGTATTTCCCCTGAGCGAAGAAAAACGCGCTCAGGGGTATGGAACCTTTCCCTATGTGATTTTACGACTACACGGCGGTGTGTATATGCAATTTCCCGTTCATTTTTACGAAGAGAAAAATCCAGAGAAACCAGGCTTGCGCGTACGGGTAGATTCACTCACCAATGAGAAACAAAATTTCAGCAGCTTATTTAACGTGGTTCGGCAATTCCATCAGCAAATTAATCCAGTGAAAGCCAACGCATTGAAAATGTGTTTGGTCCTTGCACCTTTTGTTGCATATTTCTTTGAGGACAATGCGTTCACATTTTCAGATGAAATACCCGAAGGGGGGAGTTTAATTGATGCCAACTATAAGGTGCTCGCCTTAAATTCAGCCCACTTTGTAAATGATTAATCATCAGCAAGGTGCTGTTTTAGATTTCTAATATTTCTCTTAAAATCGGATGATTTTTTGGGTTTTTTCCCCAACAGGTGAAGTCAACTTAAGAAAGGATACCCCCGGTGCCAAATAAGGTTCTAAATTAATGTAATAGGTACCTGCGGGTAAGGTTTTTTCATGGTAATATTGATTAACTAACTTGCCAAACGCATCATATAAGGCCAATGAAACGTTGGTGGATTGAGTTAACACCAAATTCGATTGCGTAAACCAACCCTCTTCTATCACTTGAGGTATTGACAGACCCAAAACATGAACTTCTGCTAACTCGAAATTACGATAAGGATAATTAATATTATCCCAATGTGCATAGGCTAGAAATAGTTTTCCATGGGAATATTGATCACTGCGTTCAGCTATCCATGTAGGATACCATATTCTTTCCGGACTTCCGGGATTGGATAAAATTAATTGGGCCTCCTCCCAATGTTCCAAATCGTAGGAATAGGTATAATAAATGCCTTTATCTGCCCAATCATGGTAAGCTAACATCCAAACGCCTAATGGTTTGTAATATATTAATGAAGGATTCCCTCCGGAATATTTCCCTTTTGAGAACGATAATGCTTCCCCTTTTCCACCAAGTCCTGAAGTACTAAAAGAACCCTTGTAATACTTTTTCCATGTTCCCGGATTACCAAGTGGATCCTTCGATTCAGCCATACCAATTCCATCAGGACATACATAATACGCTAACCATCGGTTATTTATACTGTCTCTTACCACAGAAAAATCACCTGTTCCACCCCATGCTGGAGATAAAGGTTTTTCTAACCATGAGGTAAGTATTGGGCCGTTTTTAATCCAAGTTTTTCCTCCATCAAAGCTCTCACATTGCGCGGCAGATTTCCATGCGATTTTTTCTACGTTCTCATATCCTTGGAATTCATGGTCTTCCGCATGATAAAACCCAAGCCAATGTGAATCTGTAATCCTAAACACAGAATATAACCACGCACCGCCATTATCATTGCTACCGGGCGCCCCCTTCGATAACACCATTCCCCAAAGGGAATCCTGATGTGTAATATCTGAACCCGAACTAATGTAACTTTCATACCCTGCCCAAACCTGAACCTGAACGGAATCATTAAGTGCGAAGTATGAAATATGCCCATCAGGAAATCCAGGATAAATAGGTATCCCCGGGTCTGCAACCAATGTTGCACCGGTCAACGACACAACCTGAGCAAAACCAGATAGGCTGACTCTAAAAATTATACAAGCAAAAAGTAAGGGTCTGAATGGAAACAATCTCGTCTATAATTAGCTGTAATGACATACGTTTATCCAGTTAAAAGTAACCAAAAAAAATCATTACGTTCTCGGCTTATGAAATATCTCTACTTCGTTTTCCTTGCCATAGGAGTTAAAAGCCTCGCTCAAGATTATACCATTTTAGAACATAATCAGCAAATAAACATAATGGCCCTTCCAATGCTCAATACGTCATCTCGAGAATGTAATTTGAGCATACTCCCGAATGGAAAAAGCCTTTTCTTCATGAGTACGCGAGCATTACGTGGCGGTGCATCCGGAAACGGTGACCTCTATCAAAGTAATTTCATTAACGGACAATGGGAGGCTCCTACCCCATTATCATCGATAAATACCGTTTCAGGAGAAGATGAACCCACCTTTAGCACAGACGGGTCGACCATGTATTATCAAAGTTGGGCAGGAGATTGGGCAACGATGGGAGGCCCCTACTACCAAGCGAACTTGATCAATGGAATCTGGGAGAAGAAAGGAAGCATGGGAACGAACATCAATCGCTTTTTCGCACTTCAATCAAAAGCCAATATGGGTTACGGAACCGATGGCATGGCAGTTTCCGCCGATGGAAAGTTATTTGTAGTGGCTTGCGGACCAGATTATAGAGGTCCTATGGATTTATACTACAGCATAAAAGGCAATCAAGGATGGACTTTTCCTAAAATCATGGGAGTATCAACCACAGGAGATGAACGTTCGGTGTTCATTGCCGCCGATAACCGAACCATATATTTTAGCAGCGATGTAATGGGAGGATTTGGTGGATTCGATATCTTCAGGGTAAGAATTTCTGACGACGGAACCTTAGGAGATCCAATAAACATAGGTGCACCTTTTAACACCCCGTCAGATGACATGGGCTTTGTTGCTTCGGCGGATGGTCGCTCAGCCTTTTTTATTAGAGATTTGGATATTTATTATGCGGACATTTCGGCATTAGATGAAGCTATTAAACCCATGACATCAAGTAAAACAGTAGAAATATCGAGTACAAATGACCCCGTAAAAATTGCCGACACCATCTCAACCCAGAAGGATACCGATCCGATTACCGTGTATTTCGAACATGATGTCGCTGAACTACCATTATTAGAACAAAATAAACTAAACTCCATAATGGATACTAAGGCTGAAATACACCTCCATGGGTATTGTGACGCCGACGGGAGCAACACATACAACCTAGCCTTAGCGAAACGCCGCTGTGAAACCGTGAGAAAAGTACTTATGAGTCAAGGAATACCCGATGAACTCCTAATACTGCATATTCATGGAGAAGCGGATCCTGTAGCTTCAAACAACACCACAAAAGGAAAAGCAGCCAATCGACGCGTGGTAGTGAAGCTAGATTAATTTGAATGTAAAGCTTATTCTAACACAAATACCTTTTTCACTTCGCCGTTCGAATATCGCTCAAACAACAATTGATTATTCGCAAACGCTACCGGATTTCCAAGTATGTCATATACCTCAAGCAGTGTAGGTTCCTTTAAAGATGGAGATTCAATACCTAGGGTTGGCGAATAAACCCAGGCTTGATTCAACCTGTTATTTGTTTCATCTATTCCTGTGGTATAGTACATTGATTCTTGGGTAGTTAAGCAAACCCCTCCGCGTCTCCCCAACGCTGGAATGCCAGGAAGAGCAATCCATTCGTTACCGACTTCATTGAATTTCCACAAATCATTATGTGAATTCCCTAAACTATCGATGCCAAAACACGCATAAACACCATCATTCAAGGCAAACAAGGCCGCATGACTTCGTCCGAGGCTAGGGAATGAAGGCAAGGACTCCCATTGATTGGTGATTGGATCGAACGAATAAAATCCGTGCTGAAATTGATTGTTCTCATCCCGACCAAACAACATAAATCCTTTTCCATTGTGTGCACACGCTGAAGCCCTCCACAAGGCTCCAAATGGAAAATTCGCTTCTTGTATCCACGCAGAAGTTACGGCATCATACGTCCACACCTCATCTGTTGCGGCACCCAAGGCATGCTTGCCGCCCACAAGATATAACCTATTGTTCAAGACAAAAGATGCAGCGCCGGAACGACCAAACGAAGGTAAACTATCGCCGATCAACCAAGAGTCAGAAGCCGGATCATAGCGCCACATATCATTCAAATAGTCGCTTCCATTATATCCGCCGAACACATAACCCGAAGCGTTCAAGGTAAACCCAGCAGCATATTGTCGTTCAGCTCCCGAGGGAAGTGGCGCTGCACTTATCCATTGATTTGTGGCACTTTGGTAGCGATAAAAATCTGCCAAGGCCGACCACCATGGACTTAACCCAGTACCAATAAATAGATCGTCTCCAATGACAAACCCGGTCGCATCATCACGTTCTACACCTGGAAAAGAAGAAAGCGCCTGCCAATCTTGCGCATTCAAGCAAGACCAACAGCACACAATAAAAAAGTAAGAACGTATTATTTTCATGAATCCGGTATCGTTAATCGACCGATTTTATTGCCTTAAAATTTAATGAATGGCAGCTCAGGCTTTTCGAACGAATTCTGACTTGAGCGCCATGGCACCGAACCCTTCAATTTTACAATCGATGTTGTGATCACCATCGGTTAGCCGTATGTTTTTAACTTTTGTTCCGGCCTTTACGGATTTTGGCGCACCTTTCACCGGAAGGTCTTTAATTACAATTACAGAATCACCGGGTAGCAAGCGCACACCGTTTGAATCCATTACCATGAGCTCATCCGTATCATCCGCTTCGGTTACTGTCCATACATTGGAACATTCAGGACAGGTATACTCATTTTCGCCACTTTCATATCCATAAGGACATTGACACGATGGACATTCTTTCATTTCTTCACTCATGGTAACTTATTTTGACAAAGCTAGAAAATTATTAAGAAGTGGAATTACTTTAGGTTAAGGTTAGCTGTCCAAAGGGAAGCTTTACCTTGATCTAAACGAACCCAAACGGGTACTATGTGCCCCTTAACAGCAGCAATTGAGATGTAATCTCCAAAGAAGACCTTAGCGTTGGGAACAAATGGCTTTGCTGAGATACACTGTTGATCAAAGTGCTTCCCACCATCTTGTGATTTAACCCAAACTACCTGCGTTTCATTGGGTTGTTTTGCAGAAGAACGGTCATAAAATAAGAAATGAAGGGTCCCGTCGGATTGATCGATCGTGAAGGTAGACATAAATTGATGCGTCTTGGTTTTATCTTGATTTACGCGAATCGGTTTAGACCAAGTTTTTCCTTCATCTTGCGATTTCGTTAGCCAAACATCGGTATCCTTTACTCCATTTCGTTGATCACTCCAACTGAGGTAGAGAGTACCTACATGTTTTCCTTGACTGCGATCTACATTCAATACGGGCAAGCCATTACACCTAAAAATACCCGGTATCTTAAAATCCCAGCCCCCGGGCTGTTGCATTAAGCTGCGCTCTACAGGCAACCACGTGTCACCCCCATCCGAAGATTGTTGCAACATGAGACCTTTGGGTCCGGTCCATGTAACGTATAGTTGTCCTTCTGCCCCTACCACAGGAACTGCCCCTTCTACGGTTTTATCACCATCTAAACAATCGCCATTGTAAAAAGAGATAATCTTAGGATTTGCCCAAGTTAATCCTCGATCCATCGATTTACTAAACATAATCCGAGAGGAATCCATAAAATTTTTGGAATCGTATTTATCAAACTGCGTCCATGTCATATAAATTACGCCTGTATTTGGGTCTATATCCACCCAGTGCTTATCCTGTGCTTTTCTGCCAAATGGTTTGGGAAACGAACCCTCAGAGAACGCGTTTACATCTGAAAATTTATCGGTAAACTGACAAACAA
>JAIXRD010000215.1 GCA_027485365.1 Cryomorphaceae bacterium
AAATCCGCACCTACATCGGCTGCTTTCGTGTAAATACCTCCACCAACACGCGCAAATAATGCAATTGACTCAGCTCCTAGGGAGAATCCTGCTAAGGTTTCCAATACGATGGTCATGTCTTCCGCATTCGTCCATTTTCCTTGCATGAAAATCTGAAAGAAAATAATGAAAAACCCGGTTAATCCTAATACCGCTAAACCAGCAACACCAAGACCCATTACAGTTCCACCACCAAAAGAAACTTTCAATGCTTGGGGTAATGAAGTACGAGCAGCTTGGGTAGTACGAACGTTTGTTTTGGTCGCAATTTTCATCCCCATGTTTCCAGCTAATGCCGAGAAAATAGCACCGAAAATGAATGCAACAATGATTAATAAATGTGTTTTAACCCCAGGAATAAACGTAATTCCTGCAAGCACAACACTTGATAATATAACGAAGACAGCGAGTAAACGATACTCTGCTTTTAAAAACGCAAGCGCTCCTTCGTAGATATAATCTGAAATTTCTTTCATTTTTCCATCACCCGCATCTTGTTTCAACACCCATGCGCGTTTCATCGCCATAAAAAGTAATCCAATAAGTGCAAGAACTATTGGTACATAAATCATCATTGACTCCATTTCTTTAATAAATTAATTTTCAAAAATTTTCGAGGGCAAAACTAGCTTTTTTCGCCAAGGTATGCAAGTACGCAGGGAAGGATTAAAAAGTTACAGCTTAGTCGTTTGAAATAATATCAAACAATTCATCTAAATCTGGAGAGATTATAATCTCAATTCGTCGGTTCTTTGCCTTATCTGCAGGATCTACCGGCTGAAATTCGCTTCGACCTGCGGCAACGATTCGCGTAGGGTTCATTTTTGAATTAGCAAGTAAAATTTCAACCACTGATGTTGCGCGTAGAACGGATAACTCCCAATTGTTTCGTGGAATGGCCGCGCTTGAAAGCTTATCCGTATCCGTATGGCCTTCCACAACGATTTCCAAATCAGACTCGGTTTCTAAGGCCTTGCCAATTTGTAATAAGGCACTTTTTCCCTCTGCTTCAACCACAATACTTCCTGATTTAAACAAGAGTTTCGCTTCCATACTCACGTAAATCTTTCCATTTTTCTGTTCTACTTTTAGGCCTTGATTTTCAAATCCTATCAGCGCATCGGTAACTTTTTTCTTCAAGGCTTTGAGCGCATCTTCTTGTCGTTTCAATAGTTCCTCAAGTTCATTTACACGCTGCTCACGCTCTTCTAGTAACTTCTGTTTTGTTTTCAATTCAGCCTCAAGACTCACAAGCTCTTCTGATTTTTTCTGAAGTTCGATGTTCTTCTGCTCAAGTTGTTTTTGAAGAACGGAAGCTTCTTTTGCTCCGGTTGACTTATATTTCTCGAATGTTTTAGTGAGTTCATCCAATTCTTTCATGGACTTACTCAATTCCCTAGATAAGGTTCGTAGGGTTGTTCCTAATTTCGTAGTATCTGCTTTTAACGAGCTAGCTTCTTTTTTCAACGCATCCACATTGGATTGAAGCTCCATCACTTTGGCTTCATAATCTTGATTGCTTTGTTTCATTTTCTCTAGTTCTTCCGCACAAATCTTTTGTTGCGCTTCTAAGGCTTTAAACTTTTTTGAGGAAACACATGCGGAGGCAAGGGCCAACAAGACAAAAAACAAAACAGACTTTTTCATACGATTAGTTTTTACAAAAATCAAGCTTTCCTCGATGTAAAATCGGAAGAAGCCCTTGAGTTTTTAACACTCATACTTTAATTGCTTTGTCAATGTGTTTAACTTTGACACCTAATGCCAACGATTTTATTCCTCTTAGAACTTCTTGCTTCCTTATTAGGAGTAGTTTACATTATCCTAATCGCCCAAAAAAATGCCTTTGGTTGGCTTGCAGGGATTATTTCGTGTGCGATTTTTGCTGTTTTATGCATGGAATCCGACTTAATGAGTCAAGGCATCATTCAACTGGTTAATGTAGTGATGGGAGTATGGGGTTGGATGCAATGGCATAAGCAGGTGATTCCGGTGAAATCCTTTCCGAAATTGCGTTTTATTTTTTGGGCTGCTTTACCTGTGTGTTATGTTGGTTCTATGGTCTGTTTCCCTTGGTTAGATTGGTCTGCTCGTTTAGATCAAATCGCTTTGATTTATTCCATAGTTGCAACCTTGTTAACTGTTCGAATGATTCAACAAAATTGGCTGTTGTGGCTTATTGTTAATGGCATTACAGCAATAACAGCCTTCTCGAACGAGCTCTATTTCTATGCGGGCTTATCCGTTGTTTATTTTGGTGTTTCACTTTATGGGATGTATCAATGGAGAAAATAACTCAAGCAATCTTCCGAATTGCGTTTACTGGCCCTGAATGCAGTGGGAAATCCACGCTATCGCAATGGCTTTCAACCGAGCTCAACCTTCCCTGTGTTCCGGAATTTGCACGCACCTATTTAGCAGAAAATCCAAGCTATTCTCGCGAAGATTTATACGCAATCGCAGCGGGTCAATTTTCCCAAAATCATGAACATGAGCGATGCATTTGTGACACAGAAATGACTGTTATGCGCATTTGGGATCAGGTGAAATATGGAGAAATTTCAACGCTTATTGAGGATTTAACCTTGTCTGAATCTTACACCACCTTGTTCGTGTGTAAACCCGATTTCCCCTGGGAAGAAGACCCCTTGAGAGAGCACCCTGAAGCACGGAATGAACTCTTCGAGCTGTATCTTCAAGACTTAAAGATTCGACAAGTGCCTTATCATATGCTAGAGGGTTCATTGGAAGAAAGAAAATCTCGGATTTTAAGTCTAATTACTCGTTGATTCGGTACCTTTGTCGTATGAAACGCTTAGTCTTTATTGCCTTAATTTTGGTCATTGCGATTCCAATTGCATACTTCATGGTTAACCAAGCCAACACGCCTAATTTACCCTTCATCAATCCTACGGACGTGCAATCTGAAATGGTTGATTCCAGTGTACAACACATTGGTCGAAATCACAAAATTGGTGCGTTTAACCTGCTTGACGAACAAAGCAAAGTCATTACCGATAACGTAATCGAAGGAAAAGTATGTGTCGCGGAATATTTCTTTACGACCTGTGGTAGCATCTGCCCAATTATGAATAAGCAAATGCAACGTGTCCAAGCCGCATTCAAAGGAAATTCAACATTTGAAATCTTAAGCTTTACAGTAGACCCAGAAAATGACGGTCCAGAACAAATGTTGGTCTATGCCAAAGGGCACGGATATCAACCCGGTCAATGGCACTTTATTACAGGAGACAAAAAAGACCTTTATTCCCTGGCAAGGACCTCGTTTTTTGTCCTAAAACCTGCTGAAGCAGAGAATCTTGGGGATGCCGGAAGCGATTTTATTCATACGAACAATTTTGTTTTAATTGATCAAGACCGGCATATAAGAGGGTATTATGACGGTACGAATGCAGCAGAGGTGGATCAGCTCATCTTGGATATTGAAAAATTACTCGAACCCAAGTAGAAAATCCATATTTTTTGGTAATTTCAGCGAGTGAAACGGTATCTATTCATAGCCTTTATTTATCTAATTTCAGCGTTTGCCTTATTTGGTCAATCCTATCAGGGCAATCAAAAAGTGCATGCCAAACCGGCTAAAGCTGCAGGCTGTGCTCCGCCAACCACAACTTCATTTTTAGAATTAAATAACGTGCGCGCCATGGTGCATACGGCCGGGAATTTATGGCAAATTCCGGGGCAAAACTTTTCACAATACGAAGTCCCTAAGAACTCAGGAATCATGGCCTTGTTTACAGCTGCCTTATGGCTTGGAGGAACCGACGTAAATAACCAGCTTAAGCTCGCAGCCCTTCGATATCGTAATGGTCAAGATTATTGGACGGGTCCCTTGTCGCAAGTTTTAGCAGAAACTAGTTATGAGGAATGCGATAAGTACGACCGACACTTTATAAGTTCAAAAGACGAAATCCGGGAATTTAATGCATGGTTCGAAGCGGGATTAGCCGATCAACAATATGGCACGAACACTCAAGCTACGTTGTTTCCTAATTATCAAGTGCCTGAAATTATTAAAACATGGCCCGCACATGGGAATGTCTCCTTAGGTCAAGACTATTACTTGGCACCCTTTTATGATTTTAACGACGATGGGCATTACGATTGGCATGATGGAGATTACCCGTGGTACGACATAAAGCAAGATAAGCAGTGTAATGTGGATCGAGATGTATCTCTTTATGGGGATAAGAACTTTTGGTGGATTATGAACGATAAGGGGAATATCCATACCGAAACGGGTGCAGATCCCATTGGAATGGAAATCCGGGCTCAAGCCTTTGCCTTTGCTTCAAATGATGAAGTAAATAACATGACCTTTTACAACTACGTGCTCATTAATCGAGGAACACAAACCTTATATAATACATACTTTGGTTTCTTCACGGACGGTGCGCTTGGAGATCCGTATGATGACTATGTGGGTTGTGATGTCATGCGTGGCTTGGGTTACTATTACAACGGGGACAACTTTGATGGAGACAACTCGGGGTATAAAGGCTATGGATATTCCCCGCCAGCTGTGGGAGTAGACTTTTTTGAAGGACCTTATCAAGACGATGATGGTATTGATAATGCCTACGGCATTGGATTGAATGAAGCGTTAAATGGCATTGGTTATGGAGACGGAATCATAGATAACGAACGCTTTGGAATGCGTCGATTCTTGTATTATTCAAATACAACGAACGGGGCAAACATCAACCAAACCGACCCGATCGCTGCCTCAGATTATTACAATTACCTGAAGGGATATTGGAAGGATGGAACCAAGTTTGTGTATGGTGGAAGTGGTCATATTTCGGATCCTGAGGCCGATCCAAACACCCCGTGCGATTTTATGTTTCCGGGAACTTCCGATTTCATGGGATGGGGAACGGGCGGAGTCATTAAACCAAACTGGACTGAACAAACGGCCAATAACACACCAAATGATCGCCGATTTGTAGAAAGTGCGGGACCTTTCGTGCTTAAGCCCGGAGCCGTGAACAACATCACCGTGGGGGTTGTCTGGGCTCGCTCAAACGGTGGAGACCCGTTTACCTCTGTAGAATCTTTGCGACGTGCCGACGATAAAGCCCAGGCGCTATTCGAAAATTGTTTCAAGGTGATGGATGCCCCGCATGCACCCAACTTAGAAATCCAAGAATTAAATAATGAACTCATCCTTTACCTATCTAACCCCATCAACTCGAATAATTATCAAGAAAAATATCAGGAGAACGACCCCTTCATTGTGTCAAATAATCCAAATGCTGATAAAACATTTCGATTCCAAGGATATCAAATTTTTCAGTTAGTTAATAATCAGGTTGCCCTCTCCGACTTGAGTAATCCACTCAAATCCAGGTTGGTGGCTCAATGCGACATTAAAGACAATGTTTCGCGCATTATCAACTTCGAATTTGATGAAGAACTCGGATTTAGTGTGCCGAAAGAACGGGTTAATGGAGAAAACAAAGGGATTCGCCACAGCTTCAAAGTAACGAACGATTTATTCGCGCAAGGGCAATCAAAATTGGTGAATTTCAAGAAATACTACTACATGGCAGTTTCTTATGCCTACAACAATTACGAAACATACAATCAGAATGACCCCTTAAGCCTGAATGGGCAAAAAATGCCTTATATCGCAAGTCGAAAAAGTGCCATGGGTGAAGTGAAGGTAATGGAAGGGGTACCCCATAATCCAATGCCTGAGGCTGATGGTACGTACCAACAAATAAGCTATGGGTCTACACCTAGAATTACGCGCTTAGATGGATATGGAAACGGAAACCGATCCCTAGAATTTACAGAGGCTACCTTAAATACTATCCTGAATACGGGGTTCATGGAAGATCCAGAGTATGAGTATGGGCAAGGTCCTGTTAACATCAAAGTGGTTGACCCATTAAACTTGAAAGGTGGTTATTTTGAGTGTCGATTCAGAAACTATACACCAACCTCACCGGGCAATGCGGCAGATAGCGCCAGTTGGGTTATTTATCGCTACGATACCAAAGGCGGAACGATTCAAGATTCGGTAAGTTCGGAGCTTACCATTGCAGGGGATAATGAACAAATCATACCGGCATGGGGTATATCGGTTCAAATCCACCAAGAAAACTATTATTTCCCTTCAGGATCTGGCAACATTACAGCGAAAAGCACGAACATGATTGAGTCTTCAATGACTTTTGCGGACTCGTCTGAACGTTGGCTTACGGGTGTCAAAGACAACGATGCATTTTTTCCAACCAACTGGATCCGCTCGGGAATTTATGGGCCAGAAACTAATAATGCTGACCCAGGATATGATTGCTTAGATAATGTTCAGGCATATTTAGACCCGTGCAATTACCCGGATGAAATTGGTGTCGACCCCAACCAAGCCTTTGAAAATGTTCTCGAAGGCATTATTGCACCGCACCGATTAACAGGATATGAGGCCGATTTTATGCCAATAACATATTGTGGAACATTTAGTGGGTCTTCGCGCACGAATGCATCGATTTCGTTCTTACCCAGTGTGAACATTGTAATCACCAGCGATAAGAGCAAGTGGACGCGATGTCCGGTAGTTGAATTGGGTCGAACCGCTGGGTTAAATGTGGGTGCTGCTGTTCCTGGGGGGTTGAGAAAAAGCCCAAGTGTAGACAAATTCGGAAATCCGGATGGTACGGGTACCGGAATGGGATGGTTCCCAGGGTATGCGGTAGATTTAGAATCGGGTGCTCGTTTGTACATGGCCTTTGGAGAGAATTCGTTTCTTGGCGGGGAAAACGGTGCAGACATGGTTTGGAATCCAACAGAGCGTTTAGTGAGTAATATAGGCACCCCACTTATGGGAGGAATGCATCCAATCTATGTATTTAGTTACCACCAAAAGTCAATTAACGGGTACAACTCAAGCTTTGACTTCCCCGCGTATGTTCCATCCCAAGGGGAGAATAACGCAACGAACGTAGCGTTTCAAAAATACTTAGAGGTGGAATTGAACAATGCACAAGCTAAGCGTGATTTATACGGTAGTTTGACTTGGATTTCTTACCCACTGTTGGCGCCAGGTCAAAGCCTTCTTTCAACTGATGTTACCATCAAGTTACGCATTAACAAAGAGTACAAGAACTTCACAGCAACGGGTGACAACGGTGGTAAGCCCATGTATGGGTGGTCGATGGATGAGATTGCCACAGAAGTTGGGTCGCATGATGCGCTGAAGGAAGGATTAAAATTAATCAATGTCGTTCCTAACCCATACTTTGCTTACTCCGACTATGAGCGCACCAAGTTGGATACTAAGGTAAAAATCACAAACTTACCAGAGCGCTGCACCATAACCATATATAATGCACAAGGCAAGCGTTTAAGGCAATTCAAGAAAGACAGCCCGATTACCTATCAAGATTGGAACCTGTGCAATGAGGCAAGCATTCCGGTTTCCGGGGGCGTTTACTTGATTCATGTAGATGTTCCTGGGGTAGGCGAAGTGGTACTGAAATCCTTTGTCGCGATGCGAATTCCAGATTTAGAGAATTTATAAAGGCAAGCTTATTCGAAAGGTAGTACCTTTTCCGAGTTCACTTCGGAGTACATAAATTTTGCCCTTGTGGTAGCTTTCAACAATTCGTTTGGCTAAGGAAAGTCCAAGCCCCCATCCTCTTTTTTTAGTACTATACCCCGGTTGGAAAATCGTTTTGAATTGATTTGGTAAGATCCCTTTTCCTGTATCTTCTAACTCAATGTGAATCCAAGCCCCTTCTTTTTCAAACCGAACGGTTAAGGTCCCTACACCCTCCATGGCATCCACCGCATTCTTAGTAATGTTCTCGATCACCCATTCAATAAGTGCTATATTATGAGGCACTAAAAAGGATTCTTTAGGTTGAGCAACTAGGATGTCAATCTTATTGGATAAGCGCACCCTTAAATAATCGAGTACCTGCGTAACCGTAAGTACTACATCCGCAGATTCTAACTTCGTTTCCGAGCCAATTTTAGAAAACCGATCTGTAACTTTTTCCAGGCGAATCAAATCTTTACGCATTTCATCCAAGGGTTCTTTATCCACTGCTTGGGCTTCCAATAAATCAACCCATGCAGAGAGGGAGGATAACGGCGTTCCCAACTGATGGGCTGTTTCTTTAGCCATACCTGCCCAAACTTGATTCTGTTCTGCCCGTCGAAACGTAGAAAAAACCAAATAGCCAATCAAAACCACTAAGGCAATTAACCCAAACTGAATGTATGGAAACCAACGCAACTGTTTTACTTCCGGGCTTTGATCATAAAACAACCACTGGATTTGATTCCCTAAATCTATTTTAATGGGTTCATTTCGTTGCCCATACGCCTTTAGTTCTTTGATTACCTTAGCATTGGATTCAGATACATTCGAGGCCAAGACGTGCTTTTTGGTGGAATCCACTAAAATAACAGGCATCAAACGCGAGTCGTTGATCAAATCCTTATTGAAGGCTTGAATCAAGGAGTCACTTTGTTTTTCCAATGCTTTTAAGGTGGCTGACTCATCATAGGTATAGGTCATGTTGAAGCCCTCAAATACTTCTAAGGTAAAATATCGATTCGCCTTTTTCCATTGCGATGCCATTCCCTTAAGAAGTTCATCCATTTTACTCGGTTCAACCATGTAATCTTTGGTAGAATCGCTCCAAATATTTTTATACTGTGACACCTCGCCTCGATCGTCTAATAAAATCACCGGAATGTCCTTATTTCCATTAATAATTGATAGGGCAAATGCCACATCTTGATTTACCCCTAAATTACTTGGATTCAACAAGGTTTTTTGTGCAGCCACAATGAGTTGCATGCGTTCTCGTTCCTTGGCACGTAAAGAAATGAAGGTGCGTTGCGAGAAACGAACCAACTCGGCCTTTTTTTGAATGGCCTGGGCCCATTGTTTAGCTTTAGCGGTTTCTTTATCGGCTATCTTAGATACCATATAATTAGAAAGTACCAAAGAGCCCCCAACAATAATCAGTGCAAGCATTAACAAGAATACCTTCCAGCGCTGCTTGCTCGAGTACATATCAGATTTCACACCCTTCATGTGTTCGAAGATACGACCTGTTCAATTGATTTACAAACCTCGTGGTGATCAAAGCGCGCAACATGTTGTTCCCACAACGCTTGGTCAAAATTAATCGGGTTGGAGACCATTTCATTCATCCGTAAAGCGAGGTCTGCTGCATTCAGGGGTTCAAACAAGCGTCCAAAGGCCTCATGCTTGAGCAAATCTGGGGTTCCTCCGGCATTACTTCCCACCACTGGAATTCCATGGGCAATGGCCTCTAGGGTTACCATCCCGAAGGTTTCTGCCTTAGTGGCCATAATTAAAGCATCCAACGCCGAATAAAAGACCCCAACTTCTTGCATGTACGGACGGATAAACACCCGGTCTACTAAGTGATGCTCCTTAATAAATGTTTCCATCTTTTCCATCACATGATTGGTTTCATTTCGGGTTGGTTCTCCCAGAAAGACCAAATTAATAGAAGCATTGGCACAACGCTGCAAGGCATCCAGCACCAAGAGTTGTCCTTTCTGCAAATCGAATCTTCCAACCAAACCAAAGGTAAATCCGTGCAGCGGTAAATTTAATTGCGTTCGAGCGGCTTCCTTGTTGATGCGCTTAATCGCTGTACGATCGATGCCCGAAGGAACTAAATGCACTTTGGATGGACTTATATGTGTCCATTCAATTACCTGTTTTTCTAAAAAGGGCAAGGGACAAAACCAGTAATCTAAATAATTAAAGCGAATGGAATGAAAGATGCCTGTTTTTTTTACCCCTAACTGCATTTCCATGAAATAGGCTGTAATAATGGGTTTCCCCATGCGTGCTTTTACTGTTGCAATCAAGCTCATGTCGCGATTGTCACGAATAAACACATGGGTTACTTGATCTTTTTTTAATTGACGGGCCAAGGAAAACGCAGCCCTCCACGCATAATATTTCCGTTGATGCTTGATTGGAAAACAAAGTAATTTAAAATCAATTGCTTTTTGGAACATGGGGCTTTGAGGTACGGCATAAATCGCGACCTCATGTCCACGGGCTTGCATCCACAAGGCATTTCGAAGATGATTCAATTCCAACCCTCCCAGACTCAACGAAGAACAAACGTAAGCTATTTTCATTCAGTGCAAATAAACTAAATTTGTACCTGAAATCACCCACATGAAAAAAACAATCTCCCCCTGGTTTATATTTATTGGATTATCGCTGATCATTTCCATCATTTTGTTTTCCTTACCGATCAATTTATTTCCTGGAGAAATTGTAATGGAACGTGGCTTATCTACCATTACGGTGAAAGACCACAACCTCAGTCTAAGCTATTTTGTTGGCATGGGGCTAAATCCTGGAGATTTAGAGGGGATTAAATCATTTAAACTCACCCCGTGGGGTTGGGCATTGGCCTTCTGTTACATTTTCTTACTTCCTGGGCTTATTGCTTACCGCATTCATATGAAGCAAAAAGCAAAAAGTTAAAGTGATTTTGTTCGACCTCCGTCTACCGGTAAATTAATTCCGTTGATGTAAGACGCTTTATCTGAAGCTAAAAAGGCAACTGCAGCGGCAACTTCTTCTGGCTGAGCAATTCGTTGCATGGGTGATTCCTTACCCATATCCGTAAAAATCTCCTCGATTGTTTCTCCTGTTTTTTGTGCACGAACCCCTGCGATTTCTTCCAATCTACCCGTATGTGTTGCCCCGGGAAGCACGTTATTTACTGTGATCCCAAATTGTCCCAATTCATTCGACATGGTCTTACTCCAATTAGCAACGGCGCCTCGAATGGTATTCGATACTCCAAGATTAGCTAATGGTTGTTTAACAGAGGTTGAAATAATACTAATGATACGCCCAAACCCTGCGGCTTTCATTCCTGGGATTAAGGCTTGGGTCATAATGTGATTGCAAATCAAATGTTGATTGAAGGCAGAAAGGAATTCTTCAGGAGCAGCTTCCACAATAGGACCTGATTTTGGTCCACCCGAATTATTGATGAGAATGTGTGCCACATTTCCTTGCGCAACCCATGATGCGATGGCTGATTTAACTTCTGATGGCTGACTAAAGTCGGCTTGAATGGGTTGAGGTTGAGTACCAAATGCTTCCTCGAGGTCAGCATGTATTTCTTGTAGGCGTTCTAGATTTCTTCCAACCAATACAACACGAACTCCTTCCGAAGCTAATTGATGCGCGATGGCCTTTCCAATGCCCTGTGTACTGCCACACACTATGGCTGTTTTCTGTTGATTCATACGGCAAAAGTAAAAACTCTGAAAATCTTACAACATTAAATTTTAATATGCTGCAAATAATTTTATCTTTGGTACACCTTAACCTAACAATCGTTTTATGAAAAAACTACTACTGTCAGTGCTTTTTGCCATCTCATTTTTCAGCATTAGTTATGCTCAATGTGTATGTACTAGTCAATATCCTTTGGGAAACATGACCCCAACAACTCTTTGGTCTACCATTAATGCCTTTATGTGGGCTGGTGATTATGCTGTGGTGAATGTTACCGCGGGGAATACCTATGAATTCTCTACGTGCGCTGCTAATGGATCCAATGTGGCCTACGATTCCGAGCTTACCCTATTAAGTGATCAACAACAATTATTAGCATACAATGATGACTTTTGTGGCATACAATCGTTTGTGAGTTGGGTGGCTACCTACACCGGAACGGTACAAATCCATTTAACCCAGTATTATTTAGGAGCAGGGTGCTACACCAATTCAACCAACTCAAGCATTCGCTACCGATATGTTGCGGGGGCGGTAACGGTTCCTGCCAACAACCTGTGCGCGAATGCAACATCCCTCACTCCTGCTGCTAACTGTAACTTAACGAGTGGAACAACTACAGGTGCTTCAGAAGATCCATATCCAGATCCATCGTGTGATATGCCAGGAGTATACAACGATGTTTGGTATAGCTTTAACTCAGGAGCCTTTACCAGTTTAAATCTTACTGTCAATCTTGGGACTGCGGCATTGATAGGGGTTGAATTTTACAGTACCTGTGGAACACTAGCTGCGGGCTTAAGCCTCGGCGGCACCCCCGGAAATTGTGACTTCAATACCAATGCACCAAATCCGACCGTCATTACGGGTCTTACACCAAATACTACGTATCGCATGCGCATGTTTACGAATGCGTCTTATGATACGCCGGGAACGTTTACTGCTTGTTTAACTACTCCTCCACCTCCAACAGTGAGTGTTAACAGCACGAGTATCTGTGCAGGACAATCAGTTACCTTAACCGCTACGCCATCCACTGCGGGCGGAACCTATTTATGGAGCAATGGGGCAACTACTCCAACCATTACTGTAACACCGAATGCAACCACAAGTTATTCTGTTACCTACTCTAATAATGGTACAGCCAGTGGTTCGGGAACGGTTACTGTAAACCCAGTGCCAAGCATCAATGGCGGACAAGATCAAACAGTATGCGCAGGAGCATCGGTTACCTTGAATGGACCGGGTGGTGTATCATACACCTGGGATAATGGAATAACTAATGGTGTTGCCTTTGTAGCAAACGCAACAACCACCTATACCGTGACAGGAACAAATGCTAATGGATGTACAAACACGGACCAGGTTACAGTTACTGTAAATGCTGCTCCAACAGTAAATGCGATTAATAGTCAAACCTTGTGTGCTGGAGCAAGTGCTTCCGCAGTGACTTTCTCAGGAACGGCAGGAGCCACCTATTCATGGGTTAATTCAAATACAAGCATTGGGCTTGCGGCAAGTGGGACAGGTAACATTGCGGTGTTTACTGCAAGTAACGCAACGGCTAACCCGATTACGGGAACGATCACAGTTACTCCAACACAAGCAGGATGTACTGGAACACCACAGACGTATACGTATACTGTAAATCCAAACCCTACCATCACCGGAAACAATCCACTATGCGTTGGAGCTACCTTACAACTCACCGGCAGTGGAACGGCTGCGGCTAATAATGCATGGGTTTCAGGAACACCAGCAAATGGAACGGTATCTAATACAGGATTGGTAACGGGTGTTAATGCGGGAAACACCACCATCACCTACACCAACGCTAATGGATGTACTGCAACACAAGCGATTACCATCAATGCCAATCCAACCGTAACCGGAAACACAGTGATTTGTCCCAATACCACCTCACAACTTACTGGTTCAGGAGTTCCTGCGGGTAACAACGCGTGGTCTTCAACTAATGCCGGAATCGCTACGGTTTCCAATACTGGATTAGTAACTGCAGTAAGCTTTGGAACGACGACCATAACGTACACCGCTTCCACTGGATGTTTGGCAACCGCCACGGTAAATGTGACTAACCCAACAACGCCTACCTTTAATCCGATTGCGGCTATATGTGCTGGTGGCGCAATTAGTTTACCTGGGGCATCTACGAATAACATTCAGGGGACTTGGACTCCTGCAGTGAACAATACACAAACCACCACGTATACCTTTACACCGTCGGCGGGGCAATGTGCAACTAACGCGACACTTACCGTTAATGTTAATCCGCTGCCAACGATTAATGCCGGACAAGACCAAACGGTATGTCAAGGAGCAAACGTAACGCTAAGCGGAACGGGAGGAAGTTCTTACAGTTGGAATAACGGAGTGAGCAACGGCGTGGCCTTTGTTCCAAATGCTACCACTACTTATACTGTTACCGGAACTAATGCCAATGGATGTTCAAATACCGATCAAGTAACCGTAACCGTTTCTCCAAACCCAACCTTATCTGGAAATACGGTTATCTGTCCGAATACGACCTCGCAATTAGCGGCGAATGCTAACCCTGCCGCTTCTAACGCATGGACTTCAAGCAATCCAGCAATAGCAACGATCTCAAATACCGGACTCGTAACGGCAATTAGCTTTGGAACCAGCACGATTACCTATACCAACAACAACGGCTGTACCGCAACGACTACTGTAAACGTAACCAACCCCATAGCCCCAACCTTTAACCCAATCTCGGCTGTTTGCTCAGGTGGAAGTATTACCTTACCGGTTGCATCAACCAATAACGTTCAAGGAACATGGTCGCCGGCGGTGAACAACACCCAAACCACCACGTATACCTTTACACCGTCTGCTGGTCAGTGTGCTACTACCGCGCAACAAACCGTAACGGTGAATCCTAACCCGAGCATTACTGGAGGCGGCAGCGTGTGTATTGGAAGCACCTTACAATTAACCGGTAGCGGTACACCAGCAGTAAACACGCCTTGGGTTTCAGGAACAGCAGCTACAGGGTCAGTGTCCAACAATGGGTTATTTACCGCACTTTCCCCAGGAACGAGTGTATTGACATACACAAATTTAAATGGATGTTCTGCAACCACGACCGTTTCCGTGCAAGGCCCTGTAAATGCGTTACCGCAGCAAGTTACCGCGTGCCTTTCGTATCTGTGGAATGGACAAACTTACTCGCAAAGTGGTACATACACCGATACCTTACAAACCGTGGTCGGTTGCGATTCTATAATTACTTTGAATTTAACGATAACCAATAGCATCATGGGACCCACTACACAACAAAATGCCTGTGGTCCATATACTTGGAATGGACAAACATACACTCAAAGTGGAACTTACACGTACAATGGAACGACCGCGAACGGCTGCGACTCCAGTGCTACCTTGGTGCTAACCATTGATCAAGCGCCTAGCAATGCGCAAGTAAGTTTAAATCAGGGTACATTCACGGTGACGGCACAGAACGCATCTAATTTTGCATGGATGGACTGCGCTACCAATACCTTAATCCCAGGTGAAACAAACGCTACCTTTACCCCAACAATCAGTGGAAGTTATGCGGCTGTGGTAAGTAACGCCTGTGGCTCAGACACCACAACGTGTGAACCAATAGAAGTGCAGGGGATTTCTGAAATGGATAGCGAATTGATTGTTGTGTATCCAAATCCGAGCACTGGAGTTTTCACCGTTGCAAGCAAAGGGTCAATTATTCAAGAAGTCGTTCTTTACAGTGTTAATGGCGAATTAATCTGGCTTAATGCAAATAACTCCCAGGAAATCACCATAGATTTAAGTGAATATGCACGCGGCACCTATTTGCTGCAAGCAAGTACGAACCAAGAAGCAACAATTTTTAGACTGATTAAACAGTAAGAAAAATAATTTCAAAATTTTTTTAAGGGGCGCAAGCCCCTTTTTTCTTTGTCCATATTAAATTCTTGGGAGTTGATTCTCATTTGATTAGCTTTAATGTTAATTCTACACTTTGCTAGAATTATTTTTTTATTATCTTTGGGGACCAAATTTTTATTATTTTATTTAAAGTTCTAATTATGAAAAAGATACTACCTGTATTAGCCCGCTTAAGCATTGTGGCTTGTATCCTTGTAATGTCAGCAAAGGCATGGGCAACTACCTGTCCTAATGCCACTGTCATTTCACCTGCCTCTTTGCCGATTGTTGGGCAAGCAGTGACTTGTGGAGGCACCGATGATATTAATTCAGCGTCTATCGCGGCATCCATTCTTACAGGAGGGTGTAATAATGTTAACTATTATGGTGGACAGGAAGCTTTGTATAGCTTTACTCCTGCCGCATCGGGTTTGTACGATGTGAGTTACAGTGGCCAAACATGGTCGAGTTTGTTTGTTTTTCAAGGCTGTCCAACCACAGGAGGTTCTACATGTATTGGAGGGGTTGCAAACTCTACTGCTTTAAAAAGTGTTTCTGTTACCCTTACTGCCGGAGTAACTTATTTCATAATGTTCGATACATGGCCGACTCCAAATAGCCCTTGTCCAGGAACTTTTTCATTGTCACAAATTCTACCAAATACTGCAACAGCAACTATTAATGGTGGACTTTGGTCTAGCCCTGCTACGTGGGTTTCTGGTGTTGTACCGAATTCAGCGAGTACAGTAATTATTCCTGCGGGTAGTATTGTTACTGTTGATCAAGTAACCAATATTGTTTCTTTAGACGTAAGTGGGATCTTACAATGGAATGCTACGAGTAACGCAATGAATGTGTTAGGTAACATTACAGTAAATAACGGTGGTAAATTTTTACCTTATACCACGGCAGCTGGCGGAACTACATCCGTAGGTATAACCCTAGGTGGCGATTTCACAAATAACGGATACTGTAACTTCGCTGCGGGAACTTCAACCTCAGGATTTTTAACCTTTAATGGAAGTCAACAAATTGGAGGTAGTTTAAATCAAACCTTAGGGGGTACAGGTATCTTTGAAGGAAATGGTGTAAAAGGCATCATTCGTGCCTTGGCATTTTCTACCACAGGAAACTCAACGATTAACACAACTCAAGATTTAATTACAACCAACCTTGCTCACACCGCAGGCTCATTAAATACCAACGGCAAATTAGCAGTTGATAATACAGCGCAATGTTACGGTCAAGCGATTAATACTCAGGTAGCCAGTGTTCATGTGACTAACATGGGCTCCTTATACAGTACTGCACCAGTGGTTTGTGGTGTAGCAGTTGTTCCTTATGCAAACGGTGCATTAGGATCAGTTGGTACTCGATATTTCTTTGGTAATAACGTGTATTTATGTACTACTGGTGGAACCTTTAACGCGACTCCGCCAACATCAAATACATTGGGTGCTTTATTTTCTACGAGTGGTCCTACACTTTTATATATTGGAACCCTAGGGACCTTAGGAACTAATGTTCCTTACAATGGGGCATTGAGCCTTGTCACCCCTTACTTTTATGGGGACAATTGGTACCAAGCTGTTGTAGCTACTGCCACAACAACAATGCCAACGCATGTTTCAGGAACTGTTGGTAATTTTAGATATTTAGGTCCTGCCGCGAAAGTTAGTGTCAACTTTGATGCATTAACTTCTACGGTAAGAAGTTTAACGATTACAAACCCAGGAAGTGGTTGGAATAGCGCAACTGCGCCGGCATTGGTGTTTAGCGCTGGGGCGGTAGGTGCTACCGGATCTGGTGCAGCAGCAACGCCTGTTGTATTATATAACTTGCAAGGACCTGTGAACAGCCTTGTTCAAAAATCTGGGGTTTCTACGTTTACTGGTGGGTTAAGTATCAATTCAGACCAAGGGGCCAGCGTAAGCAGTGCCGATCCACAGGCATCCTCTGGTGTTGGAAATATTTATGCTACTAATGGAGGGTTAAACTATACGGTTGCACCAACTGTCGGTTTTGCTGGACCTCCCGCATTAAATCTTGTAACGAATGTTGGTTCAGGCTACACGGTAGCACCAACTGTAGTGATAGCTGGTGGTACCTTGATCTCCGGACTTGCATTAACCGCTGCTAACTTTACGGTTACGGTTAACCAAGGTAAGGTTGTTTCTGTTTATTTAAACAGTGGTACTTCCGCTACATATTCGGTGCCGCCATCAATTTCATTATCTGCCGGAACAGCAACAATTGCATGGCCTGCAAACTGCTGGCCTGCTGCAACAGCTAACATTGGCTCGAATGGTCAGTTGTTAAGCTTTACGATTACTAATCCAGGATATGGATATGTTGCAGCTCCTACTGTTGGTGTTGGAACTACTTCAGGAACTGCTGCCGGTGGTGTATTTACAACTGCTGCAACAGGACTTACAAGCCGTGTTGCACTATACAATCTTACGTTAAATTTCTTTACTCCAGCGGCTTCTGCTGTAGTTCAAAACGACGCAGTAGTGATTCCAGCAAACAGAAAGTTGAATACCCTTTCGTTAGCAGGTAACGGTGTCGGATTGAATTTAGCTAACAATTTAACCGTATATGGTACCTTTCCGCTATCCTTTACCGCTAGTTTATCTGCTCCAGGTAACATCTTGAACATGAACGGAAACACCGTAACATGCACTTGGAATCAATATCTAGGTACAACAAGTACTTTTGGTGCATCTAATGCCTTTATCCAAAATGGTTCAATGGCCATTTATGGTCGAGGTGGTGGTGCATTAGGGTTAACCTATAATTTTCCTTTTAGCGCAACGTTCACAACATTTATCGGAAATGGTTCTACGGGTGTTGCAGGAGGTTCAGATATGACTCGCATCGTGGTTTCTGATAACGCTGCACCAACTAACTCAACAGGTGGTGGTAGTGCCATTGCATTTGGTAACCGATCATTTAGACTGAATGCCTTTTCAACCCAAGCGTTACCAGGTATTTCAGGAATCAATCCTACGGTAACCTTACGATACAATAGCCAAGACGGCTTAACTTCGACACAAAACGAAACCTTTGTTGCTCAAGCGGCAACAAATAGCGGTCAATGGAATTTAGTAAGTGCGGCATACGGTGTTGCGGGTGCTCTTCCTGCTACTGGTTTATTAACAACGCCAACCGTTGCACCAGGTCCAATCTTATTAGACGGTGACGATTATTTTGCTTGGGCTACTAATGCACCAACCATTACGAATGTTTCACCATTGAATATATGTGCAAACTCCGGACAATTCACAATTACTGGTACTAACTTAAATGGCATTACAGCAGTTCAGATTGGTGGTACACCAGTTGCCTCTTTTACCATCGTATCATCCACTCAAATTGATGCGGTTGCTGGTAATGGTACCTCCGGTGTAGTTACGATAATTAAAAACAATACTTCTTTTTCAAGTGTACAAGTAATTACCTTGAATGCATCCCCTGCGGCACCAAGTGTATCTCCTGCTAATGTTACGGTATCTCTCGGAAGTACCGCTACCTTTACTGCGAGCGGAGCTGGAGGCACATATAATTGGTATAATACGGCTTTTGGTGGAGTAGCACTTGCCACTGGGTCATCTTTTACCACTCCTGCTTCATGTGCTACAGCATCTTACTACGTATCTGAAGGTAATGGAACCTGTGAAGGTCCGAGAACCCAAGTAACTGTTACTGTTACGCCGATTACATTTAGTTCTTCTGCACCTAATTTGTGTGGAAATGGTGGGAATCTTACCCTTACCGCTACACCGAATGACCCTTCATTTACTTACAACTGGACATCAAACCAAGTATCTGCGGTAATTGCACCAGGGACTACTGCTGTTACTACGGCGGCTATTACAGAAACATCTGACTTTTTCTTGACTGTAAATACAAATGGCTGTGCTTACAACGCACAACCTATTTCTATTGGGGTATATGGTTTTCCTAATATCGTACCAACTGCCACGCCAAATGTACTTTGCGACAGCGGAATGGTTGTATTAGCGTCTGGAATTTCTCCAGGAAACTTTACCGCAGTATGTATTACACCTACGCCTCAAGTGGCAGCGCCTAACGCGGTTAACCTTGTAACGAATGGTGTAGCTAGTGTTCCATTAAACTCTGGTAGCTTAGACGATGGTGGTTGGGGAAATATTCCAATCGGATTTACCTTTAACTATTTTGGAAATAACTATACTACAATAAACGCTGGAACTAACGGTGTACTACAATTTGGAGCCTACAATGGTCTTGCTTTACAGGATTTCACGATCGGTGCACTACCAAATGTTGTAGATCCTACCAATGCTATCTTTGGTTGCGCACATGATTTACAATGTGGTTATGCTGGGGCGACTGTCCGTTATTGGACTGCTGGAATTGCACCAAATAGAAAATTCGTTATTGACTACCAAGTTTTTCAATTTGGAAACCCTGCTAACAATGTGAACTTCCAAATTGTATTAAAAGAAACTACAGGTCAGGTAGAAATTATTGCAACCACTGTTTTATCACCTACGGGTAAAACTATTGGTGTTAACAACCCAACGGGTACGATTGGAGCTGCTGCTCCTAACTGTAACGTAGTACCTAATGCAGCTAACTACTGGCAAGCGCAAACAGCAACCATTCCTGCTGCTAACCCACAAGCATGGAGATTTAATCCACCAGTTAATTATACAATCAACTGGACCGTTAATGGTGTAGGTACCCCTTCTGGAGGTCAATTAAATGGTGTTACTGTTAATACTGCTTCGACCAACCAAATGACTTATGCTACTACACCGTATCAAGTGTATATTCAAGACCCAATTACTAACTGTTCTCAGGTATATCAAACACCTGTAACAGTTAATGCTTCACCAACCGGACCTATCGCGACGAACAGTACTCAGTGTGGTTTAGGAACACCAACAGCGAGTGTTACTTCCACGGCTGGAGCTGCTGGTACAGGTCAATATTTCTGGTACAGTGCTGCGGTAAATGGAAATGCAATACAATCTCCTCCAGTAGGAGCTTATACAACTTTCTTTACTGATAATTTTACTGGTCCTAACGTAGCCGTTGGTGCTACCCTATCAGGAAGTGCGAACCTTCTAAACAATCCAGGTGAACTACAATTATTTAATAATTTCACGAATCAAATTGGTGGTATCACCGTTGCGGCCGGAGTAAATGCCAATGCATACATCGTTGATTTTGATTTAATTACTTCTACCGGTGCTGACGGAGTATCTTACAGCTTTGGTAATGACGTGAATGCTTCTGCTACTACACCATCCCAAGAGATGGGTTCTGGTAGTAAACTAAAAATTAGTTTTGATGCCTTCGGTGCTACACAACCGAATGCGCAAGGTATTTATTTACTTTATAATAATACTGCTGGTTCCTTTAATAATACCAGTCCGGGTGTATTAGCGTATTCTAACAACACCTCCTGGGTGAATGATACGAATCACGTAACCATCAGTATTGACAACGTTGGACGTTTAAGTATGGCTGTTGGAGCAACAGTAATATTTAATAATGTTCAACTACCACCAGCTTATCTTGCTGCGAATAAAGCGACTTGGTCACATGTTATCTCAGGAAGAACTGGTCTTGTTACGATGTTAGCTACAATTGATAATTTAATTATTCAATATGCTAACAATACTCCAGGATACACTACGGTTCAAAGTCCAATTAATACGACAACAACCTATTATGTAACTGAACAAGGTACCAACGGGTGTTACAGCGCAGTTACACCAGTTACAGCAACTGTTGTAAATCCAGATCCAATCGTTGTGACTCCGGGAGTGAATGCAAATATCTGTATAGGACAGAATTTTACGTTAGGTGCTTCATCCATTGCTAATCCTGCATATACATATTCATGGGATGCTAATAATTATGTTGGTTCTGGTGTTAACAACCCACTTCCAGGTGCTGCTCAAACAATTATACCTACGGCTCCTGGTACCTACGTTTATACCATAACTGGAACTAATGGTGTGTGTACTGCAACCTCAACGGTTAACTTACTAGTGAATGCTTTACCGATTATTTCTTCGGCAACTGCCAATCCAGCAAATGTATGTAACAATGGAACCGTGAACTTAAATGCAACTAGTTTCATTGGAGGTCCACAAGTTCTTCCTCCGGGATACTGTGCAACGAGTAACTTCGGTAGTGGTATGATTAACAACGTTGTATTTAATACCATTTCCAATAATACCGCGGCCACCAACCCTGTTGGACTACCATATTACACCAATACGAACTTAGTAACAACTGTAAATACCGGTCAAACGTATCCACTATCTATTACTATTGCACCTGGTTCTGCAGCTATTGTATCCGTATGGATTGACTACAACCGAGACGGAGTTTATGCAGCTTCAGAATGGCAACAAGTAGGTGTTAATATCGCTGCAAATACTACGCAAACAATTAACGTAACTATTCCTGCAAATGCTCAACCGGGTTTAACGGGTATGCGTATCAGAAGTAGACTCGCATTTAACACGAACGGTGCAAATGATGCGTGTACTTCAATGGGTTCTGGTGAAACTGAAGATTACCAAGTAAATATCCAAACACCTCCTCCAGCAGCCTACACGTATACTTGGAATACGGCTCCAGTTGCCACCGGATCATCTGCTACGACAATTGCTACCAACGGGACAGGATCTAACATCACAGTAAATTATATTGTTACGGCTGTAGACCCTAACTCAGGTTGTGTTAATAGCGATACGACAAATAACATTACCGTTTACCCTGCTATCTTACCTCCTACGGTAATAAACAGTGCACATTGTGGTGTTCAAGTTCCTACGGCATCTGCTAATGATGTTAATGGATTTGTTGGTCCGAACTACAACTGGTATGCAACGGCAGTAAATGCTAATCCGCTACAAGGAACTGCTGCGAATACATACAGTGGATTTATTGGAAACACTACTACGCTTTACGTTGCAGTTGAAGATACCTTAACGGGTTGTGAAACGTCAAGTACACCAGTTACGGTAACTGTTACCCCTGGTCCTGCGCTTACATTAGCAGCGCTAGGAGATACGATTTGTGTTGGTGGATCATCAACTGCAATCGGCTTAACTACGGGTGCAGCAGTATATAATACATTCAGTTGGACTCCAGCAGCCGGTGTTACAGGTAATGAAATCACAG
>JAIXRD010000202.1 GCA_027485365.1 Cryomorphaceae bacterium
AACCAGGCGCATTTAGGAAAGCTGAACGTCGTGAGCCTTAAGGAAAATATAGAAGTTATTGAAGGAAAGCCCACAGAGTCCTCGGCTAAAATTGCAATATGGGCATTGGAAAAATCCGCCGAAGATTTAGCGGCAAAAACCCTAGATGGTATTGTTACTGCTCCGGTATCAAAACAAAACATACATAGCATCACCCGAGGGTTTACAGGACACACAGAATATTACAACGAACGATTTAAAGCAGAAGGAGCCTTAATGGTGCTCTGTGAAGAACGGTTAAAAGTGGCATTAGCTACGAATCACATTGCAATTAAAGATATTCCGGCTGCAGTTGTTAAAGACACGGTTGTTGAGGCAATTAAAAACCTTGACTTAATGCTCAGACAGGATTTCAATATTATTAAACCAAAAATTGCTGTTCTTGGACTTAATCCGCATGCGGGCGAATCGGGCACCATTGGATTAGAGGAAATGGAGCAAATCTCACCGGCAATTAGCAATGCAAAAAACGCCGGTATTTTGGCTTTTGGGCCATATTCTGCCGATGGTTTTTTTGGGGCTGGTCTTTGTTTTGAGTTTGATGCCGTGTTGGCAATGTACCACGACCAAGGATTAACAGGTTTCAAGGCCATTGCATTTGATGGCGGAGTTAATTACACAGCGGGCCTATCTGTTATTAGAACCTCACCAGGACATGGAACGGCTTTCGATCTCGCAGGAAAAGGCGAGGCCTCGGTGGAAGGAATGAGAAACGCATTGTATGTTGCAATCGATGCGGCTAGAAATAGACATAATTTTAAGTTAAATAATTCAAACCCATTGGGCTTTACTGCAGGCCATAAGGAGTCAGAAGGGATTGCTTAAAGAACGTTCTTTGGGCAATTCAAAAAAATGCAGTACCTTTACACCCGCCTTTTTCATCATGCTAAAAAGTAGTCCATACATACTGCAGTTTTCAGGGTTGAAACTTGGCAACCACAGCTTCGAGTATATACTTGAAGCATCGTTCTTTGATTCTTGTGAGAATTTTGGAGTACAAAAAGGTATAGGTATAGCCAAGGCTGAATTGGAAAAGAAAGAGACCATGATGTTGCTTTCGTTGACGCTTAATGCAACGCTTGAAGTTTTATGTGATCGATGTAACGAAAAAATGAGTCTTGACGTAAATGGTCACATGGAGTTGATTTATAAGTTTGGTATGGAAGAGTCATTAGATGAATCTTTGGTTATTCTTCCGCCGGACAGTTATCAGATGGATATGTTTCAGCCAGTGTATGAGCTTTTAGTGGTTTCCTTGCCTTCGCGGTTCATTCATCCAAATGATGGGTGCGATCCAGAAGTATTAAGGTTTTTAAATACACCTCCACCGTCACAAGAAAAAAAGATTGAACTTGACCCGAGATGGTCAGCATTGAATAAATTGAATTAAAATAAATAATAAGTAAAAATGGCACATCCTAAACGTCGAATTTCTACCACACGAAGAGACAAAAGAAGAACCCATAAGAATGCGGTTGCAGCAAACGTTGCCACGTGTCCTACTACAGGTCAACCACATTTATTTCATCATGCACACTGGCACGAAGGAAAACTATATTACAAAGGGAAGGTCGTAGCAGAGAAAGAAGAGGCAGCAGCATAATCACCTCTCAATGAATATTGGTTTAGATGTTTCTGGCGGTGATTTTGCGCCGAAGGTAAATCTATTGGGCGCTGTTCAAGCAAATCAAGCATTGAACGGGAACTCTCGTATTTTTCTTTTTGGTGACGAAACTGAAATTCGTAATGGACTTGCCTCCTTAGCCGAAGACCCTACGGATTTCGAAATTATACACTCTCCGGAAATCATTGGAATGGAGGATCACCCAACACGGGCTTTTTCTCGAAAACCGAATGCGTCTATTGCCATTGGTTTTAATTATCTGAGTGAGGGTAAAATAGATGTATTTGCTAGCACAGGAAATACCGGCGCAATGTTGGTTGGAGCAATTTACAAAATTAATACGATTCCAGGGGTTATTCGACCATGTATTACAGCAACGATTCCGTGCATCAATGGAAAAAAATCAGTTTTATTGGATGTGGGTTCTAATGCGGATTGTAAAGTAGATGTACTCTATCAATTTGCAGAATTAGGCTCATTGTACGCTGAACACATATTAAAAATAGAACAACCAAGAATAGGGTTGTTGAATATTGGAGAAGAAGAATCAAAAGGAAACCTTTTAACACAAGCAGTTTATAAGTTGCTCCAAGATTCAGATTCAATTAATTTTATCGGGAATATTGAGGGTAGAGACATATTTACAAATAAGGCAGACGTCATTGTCTGTGATGGCTTCACCGGAAATATCGTGTTAAAAGAAGCAGAAGGGTTTTACAATATGGTGAAAGCGAGAGGAATTGAAGATGATTACTTCAATTTGTTTAATTTTGAGAATTATGGCGGTACGCCCATACTAGGGGTAAAAGGAAATGTGGTTATAGGGCATGGGTCCAGTAACGAAACTGCTGTATTAAATATGATTCTACATGCCCACCAAGTTGCTGAAAACAGGTTGTCGGTCAAAATCACTAAAGCATTTAAATAATGAGTAAAGTTTACGCGGCAATTACAGGAGTTCAAGGGTATGTTCCAGAAGACATTCTTTCGAACGAAGAATTAGCTAAAATCGTTGATACTTCTGACGAATGGATTACAACCCGAACGGGTATAAAAGAGCGTCGAGTAATGAAGAATGGAGCTTCTTCAGACATGGCCGCTAAAGCCGTAGAAGGCCTGCTGCATAAAACGAATACCGATCCACTAGACATTGAATTAGTCATTGTAGCTACAGTTACCCCAGATTATCCATTTCCCAGCACAGCAAATGTGTTATGCGATAAAATAGGGATGACAAATGCTTGGGGATATGACTTAATTGCGGCTTGTTCAGGATTTATTTACGCAATATCCACTGCAGCGCAGTTTATTGAAACAGGACGATATAAAAAAGTGGTTGTGGTTGGGGTTGATAAAATGACCTCTATTTTAGATTACGAAGACCGCACGACTTGTGTGATTTTTGGAGATGGAGCAGGGGCGGTTTTGATTGAACCTAATCATGAAGGAATGGGCATTCAGGACTTTATTCTACGTAGTGATGGTTCAGGAAGAGAATACTTGTTACAACCAGCAGGCGGATCGGTTAACCCCGCAAGCATTTATACCGTTGAAAACAGAATGCACTATGTTAAACAAGAAGGCAAACAGGTGTTTAAATTTGCTGTAACGAACATGGCTGAAGTTTCCGCAGAAATCATGGAAAAAAACAACTTAAGTAGTGACGATGTTGCCTGGTTAGTGCCTCATCAAGCGAACCTACGTATAATCGATGCAACGGCTAATCGAATGGGTCTCCCTAAAGAGAAGGTGATGATTAACATTCAAAAATATGGTAATACCACAGCCGGAACGCTACCGCTTTGTTTGTGGGATTATGAGAAACAATTGAAAAAAGGAGATAACATTATTTTGAGCGCCTTTGGAGGTGGATTTACTTGGGGCGCAGTGTATATTAAATGGGCATATAATTCTTAATTTTACAACATGAATAACGAAGAAATTAAAGATCTAATCAAACTAGTTTCAAAACTTGGTCTTGGAAAAGTTGAAATTGAAAAGGATGGATTTAAGATTAACATTAAAGGGCCAAACATGGTTCCATCTGGAGTTTATGTGGCGCCGCAAGTAGCAGCACCTCAAGTAAATAACGCGCCAACTCCCGCACCCGCAGCGATCACGAGTGAGCCTGTTGTTTCAACTCCATCGGAAAGTAGTTCAACCATTACGATTAAATCCTCTATGATTGGAACCTTTTATCGGTCATCTAGCCCGGATAAACCCGCGTTTGTAGAAGTGGGTTCAGAAATCAAAAAAGGAGATAAAATCTGCATTATCGAGGCAATGAAATTATTCAATGAAATCGAATCCGAAGTAAGCGGTAGAATTGTGAAAGTGCTTGTGGATGACGCTACACCCGTAGAATTCGATCAGCCCTTGTTCTTGGTTGAACCAGCATAACTATCACATATGTTTAAGAAAATTCTAATTGCCAATCGTGGTGAAATTGCCATGCGGGTTATTCGTACCTGCAAAGAAATGGGAATTAAGACAGTCGCTGTATATTCCACAGCAGATAAAGATTCACTACCCGTTAGGTTTGCCGACGAAGCGGTTTGTATTGGACCTCCCGTAAGTTCAAAATCATACTTATCTATTCCTAATATAATTGCAGCAGCAGAGATCACAAATGCTGATGCCATTCATCCAGGGTATGGATTTCTTTCTGAAAACGAAAAGTTTTCAAGAGTGTGTCAAGAGCATGGCATCAAATTTATTGGTGCCCTTCCTGAACAAATTGCGGCTATGGGAGATAAAGCAACCGCAAAAGCAACAATGATTAAGGCCGGTGTACCATGTATTCCCGGTTCAGTGGGGCTCTTGAAAGATGTTGATGATGCAAAAGAGAATGCTACCCGGATAAAATATCCTGTTATTCTTAAGGCTACAGCAGGTGGTGGTGGAAAAGGAATGCGTATTGTCTGGAAAGAAGAAGACTTACAAGAGGCCTGGGATTCTGCTAGACAAGAAGCAGCCGCAGCTTTTGGTAACGATGGCGTGTACATGGAAAAATTCATTGAAGAACCGCGTCACATAGAAATTCAAATTGCTGGAGACCAATTCGGTAACGCTTGTCACCTTTCAGAAAGAGATTGTTCCATTCAACGCAGACACCAAAAATTAGTAGAAGAAACTCCTTCGCCTTTCATGACACCAGAGCTTAGGGATAAAATGGGCGAAGCAGCTATAAAAGCGGCAAAAGCCGTTCGCTATGAAGGTGTTGGCACCGTTGAATTTCTTGTTGATAAAAACCGTGATTTTTATTTCATGGAAATGAACACACGAATCCAAGTAGAACACACCATTACGGAAGAGGTAATAAACTTCGATTTGGTAAAAGAGCAAATTAAATTAGCCGCTGGCGAGAAAATTTCCGGAAAGAATTATACCCCAATTCTTCATTCAATTCAATGCAGAATTAACGCAGAAGACCCATACAATGATTTTCGTCCTTCTCCCGGAAAAATTACAGATTATCATTCACCTGGAGGCCATGGAGTGCGAATAGACACCCACGTTTATGCGGGGTATACCATTCCTCCAAATTATGATTCCATGATTTCAAAGTTAATTGTGGTGGCGCAAACACGTGAAGAAGCCATACTGAAAATGCGTCGGGCATTGGATGAATATATCATTCAAGGGGTTAAAACAACCATACCTTTTCATCAAAAGTTAATGCAAGACCCAAAATTTATTGAAGGGGACTTTACTACAAAATTCATGGAGACATTTTCTTTGTAAAAATGTAAGCAACCTTAAGTTTTTGGGTTTCGTAATTTTAACAATGTTAAATATTACTCGTCAAAATCTAATTTATGTCAAACTACTACTTCTAGTCAAGAAAAATTTTCGAAACCATCCGGTTTTCAGTAGATTAACATAAATTTAATGGCAACGGGGTCCAAAAAATTTCGTCAAAAGGCCGTAAAAAAGTAATTTTGACTTAAGATTTATTGACATGTTAAAACGCCTACACCTACTCGCAATCGTTGTCCTAACTTTTTCAACCCAATCGGCAATAGCGCAATGTTGCTGTGCCACGAATTTAGGCGCAATTAATCCCAACATGAACTGGCAGTTTTTCCAGCATTCCTGCCTTGGGTATGTGTCTTTCCCAGCACAAGCTGGATGTACGTATCAATTTACTTATTGTAGTTCTATTGCTCCGTCAGCTTCCTACAACGGCGATCCCTATCTAACAATTAATAGTTCTGCAATGTCCGGCGCCATGGCGGCCAACGACGATCATTGCGGCTTGGGTTCATATATTCAGTGGACCGCCCCATCGACACAAACCTATTATCTACAAATGGGAAATTGGGCACAGGGAGCTTCTTGTGCTTGTAATGTTAGTAGAAACTTGGGGTACCGATCTACGAATTGTGCGGGTGGAGTAACTTCACCAACCAGCATCACCGCAAGCGCAGCTTCCGTTTGTGCTGGGCAAAGCACCACCCTCACCGCAAACGGCACAATGGGTACCCAAAACTGGTACACAGGCTCCTGCGGAGGAACATTAATTGGTTCCGGAGCATCAATTACTGTAAGCCCAGCAGTCACGACCACTTATTACGTAAACAACAACAGTAACGGGCAGGCGAGCCCAAATTGTGCAACGATTACAATTACAGTAAACCCTTCTCCTCAAGCGCCAACGGTAAATGGTAATTTGGTGCTTTGTGGCCCGGGGAGCACGGTGTTAACGGCTAGTGGGGGTCTAGCAACGTATAATTGGTATGCTGATGCCGCAGGGTCCACACTCCTAGGCACAGGTGCAAGCTTTACAACGCCAGTTATAAATACGACCACAACATATTATGTCAATACTCAACAGGCAGGAAATTTTGGGGTTGGTTCACAGACATTCAATTTTACCGGAGGCCCTCAATCGTTCACGGCTCCTGTAACAGGCACGTACACGTTCGATTTATATGGTGCCCGCGGAGGCAATGTGACGACTTATTATCCAACAAACGGCGGGCTCGGGGGTAGAGCACAAGGAACAACAACTTTAAACGCAGGACAAGTAATCAATGTGTATGTTGGTGGACAAGGACAAGATCGTTTAGGAAATCACCCCTACGGTAGCTGTACTTTCGTTCCGGGTGGTTGGAATGGCGGCGGCGCGAATCGAAGCGCTGGAAATGGTACTCCTGGAGGAGGGGCTTCAGACATAAGGGTTGGAGGAAATGCTTTGGCAAATCGAATTATAGTTGCAGGAGGAGGAGGCGGTTGTGGTTGGTCGTATGCTGCAGGAGGTCACGGAGGAGGACTCACTGGTAACAACGGTACAAACAGTCCAAATTCTGGGGGCACTCAAGTTGCAGGCGGGGCTATTGCAAATGGAGGGGGACCATGTGGAGTAACCGCAGGGACTCTTGGACAAGGAGGAGATGGTTCTGGGTGGTCTGCTGGCGGCGGCGGTGGCGGCGGCGGATTTTACGGCGGTGGCGGCGGCGGGTATAACAATGGCGGCGGCGGCGGCTCCTCGTATGTTGGGGGTGTCAATGGAGGAACAA
>JAIXRD010000095.1 GCA_027485365.1 Cryomorphaceae bacterium
GATACCTTGGGGTACCGCAAATGGATTGATGTAGGAACCTTCATCGACTTCTTGATTGTTAATGAATTCAGCATGAATTATGACAGTTACGGTCGCAGCACCTACATGTACAAAGAAAAGGATACCGACGGAAACAAATTATGTATCGGTCCACCTTGGGATTACGACCGTGCCATGGCAGATGATCCAAATTCGGGATGGGTTTGGGAAAACACGCATCCGTATTGGCCTTTTCCTTTTTGGTGGTCAAAATTATATACGGATTCGGTGTATCGTCATGAATTAGCTTGCCGATGGTTTAGTTTGCGCGAAGATGTATTGAAAACTCCTCGATTTATGGCCTTTATTGATAGCATCTCTGCCCCACTCTTTCAAGGACCTGCCGACCGAAATTTTGCGGTATGGCAAACCTTGGGTGCAAGTACTTATAATGCTCAGGTGCAGAACATGAAAGTATTTCTTTATTACCGGTTAGCATGGATTGATAATGAATTGGCGCCTTTTGGTGCCGTGCTACCCGAAGTGAGCATTCCTTTAGACACTGCAGTTTGTAAAGGAATAACCTACACCGCTCCCTACAATCCGAGTTATTCATACAATTGGATCCCAGGACCTGAAACACCAGCCATCACCTTAAATACGCCAGGCACCTATAACTTACGAGTGAAAGATAACTTTGGATGTCAACGCACACTGCCGATGACGGTGAGCATTTCTGCACCGGATTCCACCTTCACTCAAGTATTGCATGTGGCGGGGGATGTATTTTATAGTTTCGCTGGGAATAATGGTACGAACAGTCAATACCTTTGGGATTTTGGAGATCAAACCTTCTTGTCTAGTGGGCAGACGGTGAGCCATATCTATGCAACACCGGGGATTTACGATGTGCACATGACGGTAATCGATACCTTGGGATGTATCGGAGAATCCGCCAAACAAATTCAAATTACAGATGGAGAAATACAAGTGAGTATTCAGCCGAACCCATCTTTGAACAATCCAATCATCACGCACAACATTCCACAGGACGAAACCTTTAGCTTTACCCTTTATGATGCAGCCGGAAGGAAACTGATAGAATTCCCCAATCCTGCATCTCCATTTACCATTGAAACTTCTGGAATGGCTGAAGGAACCTATTGGTTACAGTGCAGCTATAAGGGGCAGCAGGTTAGTAAAGGAATAATACGGTTGCAGTAAATGATCGTATACCTTGATTTTGACGGAACCGTGTTGGAGCATCAGTACCCTGCACTAGGAGCTGAAAACCCACATGCATTTAGGGTTATTCGTGCATTACAAGTCAAAGGACATCACATCATTTTGAACACCTATCGTGCCGATATCAACGACGGAAGTTTAGCAGAGGCGCTGGAATATTTGAATTCACCAACCAATGGATTGAGTCCAATCACGGAACATACGGCTAGGAAAATTCATCCCGGTCCGTTTGACTTAACGGAAAGTCTTCGATTTGAAAAGCTATACCTTGACGATATTGCCGAAGAAATACCTTTGATTCCCAACCGTATGATTGCCAATGGATTTATGGTTGATTGGTTGGCGGTTGAGCAAGCTTTAATCCAAGTAGGCATCTTGTGATATTTTTCAACATGTTAACATCTTTTAGTAGGTAAGGCAGCAAACGAAAACCCATGCTTGCTATTTTTGAGTCAATCTGATTCCCATGCCTTTTACTCTTCGCCCCCTCAAAAACATTGATGACGCCCTGCGCCATTTTATTCAGCAACTCGACCTGGAAATGGTTGAGCTCTTACTTAAAGAAATGCCTGAAGACGACCAGGGGGAACAACAAGATTTACTTCGTCGATTGGAACGCGCATTTAACTACTTCAAGGACCAAGGGGATGAACAACTCAATGTTATTGAAGGAAAATGTACCAAATGTTTCCCTTCCTCTTCTGGTTTTTATTTTGTTGGAAATAAAAGCAAGGCGCACATGCATCTATTATTTCATCGCAACGATGCAGGGATTTTAAGTGTTTTCGAATGCACGAATTTTAAGACACAATATACCTATAAACATCCAGGGAAACGCGTCTATTTAGAAGATGAGTCATTTCGGATTTTCACCTTAGGCGACATCAATGAAGACGATGTGCCGTTTTAATTAAGGTGCTAAAATCAAGGATTTTCGATAGGTCCCGCTTGAAAGGATTGCTTCGAAGGTGTAATTCCCTGCTGGAAGATGAGACAAGGACAGCGAGAGTAGGTTTTTCTGAGGGAAGGTATGGTATACCAATTTACCATGTTCGTCCATCACGCGCAATGCTTGAATGGCTTCCTCTGCATAGATTTCAACCTTACCCTTGCTAGGATTTGGATATAGGATGAATGGATTAAGTAAGGATTCCCCCACCTTGTTTACACATTCCTGCACATGTATTTGATAGGTTGATGTAGTTTGCTGATTCGTTAAATGATCTGTTACGTTACATGTGTAAACATTCGATTGTAAGGGACTAACCGTGATCTGATTTTGAGTTTCCCCGTTGCCATTCCAAAGAAAGCTCAAGGAATCTGATCCACCCGATAACACAGCCGCTAGGGTCATGGATTCTCCTAGACAAAGGGTGTCGATGATGTATAACGCAGGAACATTTTTCTTTAGGATGGTAAACTCGTCTTGAATGGTTCCATCCGATCGCAAGTACTTTCCGTCCAACCGATTTCTATAAATATCAATCACGAAAGAACCCGTTACGCCTGTTCCATTGTCATCGTAACAGAAAACAGGGTGATCCATACTTCCGTCTGAATTTTCACTTCCTGAGTGGCCACATACCACATAAACCGCACCATCATTTTGTTGATTGTATTTGTCTTTGATGTAGGCATTTCCGGCGGCAAAATTACCATTGGTTCCACTCACCAAATGCTGTAATGGATCCCATGTATTACTGTATCCGTAATGATTCTTTATCAAAAAGCTACGTTCGAATACGTGACTATGACCGCAGACAATGAGGTCAATGTCGTAAGATTCCAACACTGGAATAATTTCTTCTCTCATGGTACGCATTACATCCTCATACAAATCATCAGAGTCGTGGGAGCCTTTAGAGTATGGAGGTTGATGAAAATAAGCGATTGTGAAATCTTGTTGATTTTGAGATAAATCATCGTTGATGTAATTTATCATTCGGTTAATTCCGGTAGCTGTTTGCGCATAATCATAAACTTCAGAATTTAACGATAGAAAATGAAC
>JAIXRD010000079.1 GCA_027485365.1 Cryomorphaceae bacterium
AATCATGGCATTTTACGCCTACTTTATTCTAGGAATGGATTACGACTCGTTTTCATCAAAAGGGGGAACAAAGTTTTTCAATGAATGTCAGCAAATCGTATCAAATGCCCAAAATTCTGGTGCGCCAGGTTGGAAATCAAGTGAACAAGGTAAAAGAAATCGATTTTGGTTAGCTGATAACGTGCTGCAAGCTGCATTTGAACCGTTGCGTGAGTGTAATTTTTCCTATCACCGCAATGGGATGGATCAAATGTATGAGGATAAGGTTAAAGGGAAAAAAGCATTGTATGACGCACTCTCTAAATTGACACCGGTAGTTCAGGTTAGACCGAATTCTCCAAACGTCGTTAATTACTTGCTTTGCAAACGCGATGAGTTAAAGAAAATTCTTTCAGATTCTGAGTTGAAAGAAAAAACTGATTTTGTAACCCTGTTAAAGCGAATAGATCCTTCTAATTCTTCGAAATATCAAGAAATACTAGAGTAATGCTTACGCGTTTAATCATCCGGAATTTTGTACTGATTAATGAACTTACGCTCGACTTTGCCCCAAAGTATACCGCAATAACTGGTGAAACAGGTTCTGGAAAATCAATTCTATTAAATGCGCTTGGCTTAATAAAAGGAGAACGCGCTGATTTTAGCGTAATCGGTCCCAATGATAACCGAAGTATTGTGGAGGCTCATTTTAGTGTTACTCCTGAAATCATTCAATGGCTTAACGACCGTTCACTTGAACCTTGGAAAGAAGTCATCTTACGTCGTGAAATCCATAAAGATGGAAAGTCAAGGGCATTTATAAATGATACGCCGGTAACTCTGCAAGACATGAAGACACTGGGTGAACGTTTATTTATAATTCACTCACAGTATAACACACTTGAACTTAAAAATCAAGAATATCAGTTGTATATCTTGGATGCGCTTTCAGGCACTCAAACCGAATTCATCGAATATTCAACCGGCTATCAAGAATATATAAAACGCAAGAGTGCATTAACTAATAAGGTACAGGAATTGAGTTTACTGGAATCAAAAATGGATTATGAACAATTCATTTTAACGGAAATTCTAGCCCTTAAACTCGAGGATGTTGATTATGAAGAGTTATCACAAAAACTAGAACTCAAGGAGGAAAATCAGGAATTGATTTCAGACATTAATTCTCTAATGTCAATTAGTGAAAGTCCAATGCTACAAGACTTATCGAGCTTGACTAAGACCATTGAGCGACATGAAGCCAAAGCTAATTCGCTTCAAGAAATAAAAACTATAGTTAATGAAATATCCGCACGGTTTTCGGAGTTGAGTTACCTGTCTGGGAAAGCCCTTCAGCAGCTTGAGTCATCAGAAGTTGATGAGGCGACAATTTTATCTCAAGTAGATGAGTTTAACCGGATACTTAACAAGCATCGCTTGACTTCACAAGAGGCGCTCTTGGATTTGCAACACGGATTAGAAGGACGCGTTAGTGAATTAGACGAACTAAAAGCATTTATTGCGGCAGAACAACACGCGCTCAGTCAACTCGAAAAAGCGCTTACCGACCGTGCTTTGGTATTAAATAAACTTCGGAAAGAGGCCTTACCACACATTGAGGAGCGTATACAAAATGGATTAATAGGATTGAAATTATCAGGTGCTCAATTAAGCTTTAATCTTACGGAAACGACAGAGCTTAATGCGCGAGGAATGATTACCCTCGAAATGTTGTTTTCAGCGAATAAAGGAATGCTTCCTGTACCGATACAGAAGGCTGCGAGTGGCGGAGAATTATCCCGTGTTATGTTACTCTTACAACAACTGATTTCAGAAAGACTGAAAATGCCTAGTATTTTATTTGATGAAATTGATACGGGTGTTTCCGGTGACGTGGCAGAAAAAATCGGAAAGTTATTGAAAGAAATGGGGCAGGGGCGACAGCTTTTTGCAATTACGCATTTGCCGCAAGTAGCTGCGCAGGCACAACATCACTTGGTGGTTCGAAAAACAGAAATAAACCAACGAATAGAAACTTCTGTAGTTGTATTAAGCAATGAAGAGCGTATCACAGAAATTGCGCGATTAATGAGTGGTGAGACGATTAATGAAGCAGCCTTAAAAAATGCTAGCACTTTATTGAATTCCAATGAAGTATGATCAATTTTTCACTCCGGTTCGAATAGAACAAATCAATCAAATTGACTCGTTTGATCATCAGTTTGGTTTTATCGGCAGTTGCTTTTCTGACCATATGCATCAACGGTTCCGTTATCATGGACTTGACGCTTGGCTGAGTCCTTTTGGAACAACATACAATCCACTATCCATTGTTAATCAACTACTTGGTTCAATTGATTTAACTCATGAATTTAATATTTATTCTACAGAGAACCATTCATTCTATTGGGAAACATCACATAAGATCATTCATTCAAACTCGGAGGAATTAAAAATAATTGTTCAACGCTTACGTGCTGAATCATTAAGCGCTCTTCAAGAAATGGACACCTTGTTTATCACACTGGGCTCTGCTTGGGTTTATGAATTGAATTCTACGGGTTTATTGGTTGCTAATTGTCATAAATTACCAGCATCAAATTTCACAAAAAGGCTATTAAGCATAAAAGAAATAAGCGACGCACTGCATACATTAATTTCCAGATTAAATAAGATCAACCCTTTTTTAAAAATTGTATTTACCGTAAGTCCTGTTCGTCATTTACGGGATGGAATCGTTGAGAATTCTCGAAGCAAAGCGTGCCTGATCGAGGCGTGCCATCAGGTTGTTGATAGTACTTTAACTGCAACGTATTTTCCGGCTTTCGAAATCGTCATGGATGAGTTAAGGGATTATCGGTTTTTTGAAAGAGACGGAGCACATCCAACTGAATTTTCAATCGATATCGTTTTTGATAAATTACAACACGTGCTCTTTACAGAGTCCTTAACTAAAGTATTTAACGAAGTAGCTCAAATTCGACGCATGGAAAATCATAGATTTTCAGAAGAAAGTAACGCGGATGCGATGGAGAAGCACAGGCAAAACATTGCTAACAGAAAACATGATTTAGACGAACTTCATCCAGTTCGTTGGTGACTATAGCTTGATAAAACGAGTAGGGGAGTACCCCGCGGCTTTAATCAGATACAGTCCTGAAGCAAAGGATTCTAAGGATATTTCAGAATCGGTACCTGAATACATTAAACTTCCCGTAGTACTATAAATTTGAATGAATCCTGATTGATTCACATGGATTTTGTTTGAAGCCGGATTAGGGTAAATAGTCAAGAAAGGTAAGCTAGGCTCTTCGATGCTGGTATTATCCATGGAACGCACTTCGATATCATCGATGTACAATTTAAATCCATCATAGGTTTTTAAAACAAATGCTAGATAGATTACCGCATTGTCATAGCCCTGTCCGGTTAAATTAACTTCTCGAGCGGTCCATTCGAAATTTTCGCCAGTCACAAAAGAAATCGTATCGGTAAAGCTTGATGCCTGATTATCAGTAGTTGACAGCAAAACCAAGTAATTATCCGGATAGGATGCATCTTGTGATTTAGCATTCCACGTCAGGTAATTCCCAAAAGCACCTAAGGAAATCGGAGGCGTAATTAACCAGCGATTAGCGGTATCTGGATTCTCAAAAAAAGAGGTAGCAGCAGCCACAGTATCTAGGGAATTTTCAGGATCTAATACCGTAATCCATGAAGCATTAAATTCAGAAACCTGAGTGTTTGGTGCGTTTAAATCAAGATTTAACATGGTGAAATTCGCCGGAATTCCTTGTTGGAAATCTTCATTAAAAATCACTGTTCCTTGACCAAAAGAACAAAAACTTAATAAAAGAAGCGTGTAGAAACATATCCGCATAACGCAAAGGTAAGTTTAATCTACTAAAAGTATCAGTATATCCTTAAATTCTTGATAAAAGAGGTCAAAAGCGAGTAAGCGTTCTTTGAGAAACCGAAAGATAGCGGGCCAGTCTTCTTGTGAGTAATAATTAACCTCCGGATGAACCCATTGAATACGGTCGAAAACAAAGCCTTCTTTTGCGGTTTGATTCCTTAGCCAACGTCCTTGATCTCCGGTGGCATTTTCCATCACTTGCTTTAGTTCTGTTAACTGTTCCCAAAAAATATCACGTATGCCTTCATCTTTGAATTGAACATCAAAATTCAGGTAGGCACCCGTATTGTCGCAATGCAGTCTTAAGTAAACATGCTTAATATCTGTGGGATACTTTAGCCAATTGATAGCTCTTCGGTGCTGGGTGTTATGCCTGCGCATTTCCTTTTTGAACCCATCCCAAAAAAGCTGATTATACTGCTTGCGTTCTTCTTTAGAAAGCATTATTGATTTCCTTTGGCGTGGTCTGCCAAAAATTGTTGCAAGCCAATATCTGTCAATGGGTGCTTTGCCAACGCTTTAATTGCACTTAACGGTCCAGTCATTACATCCGCACCAATGCTCGCACAATGAATGATATGCATCGGGTGACGAACAGAGGCTGCAAGTATTTCGGTACCAAAATCGTAATTATCGTAAATTGTACGTATTTGTTGAATTAAACTTAGGCCATCGGTTGATACATCATCTAAGCGTCCTAAAAAAGGAGAGATGAATGTTGCGCCAGCTTTTGCTGCTAGAAGTGCTTGTCCAGCAGAGAAAATCAAGGTGCAATTGGTTGGGATTCCTTTTTGTGAAAAGTATTTAATTGCTTTAATCCCTTCCGTAATCATTGGGATTTTAACCACAATGTTGGGGTGTAATTCAGCCAACGCTTCCCCTTCCCGAACCATGCCTTCAAAATCAGTGGCAATAACTTCCGCGCTCACGGGACCATCAACAATATTACAAATTTGAACGTAATGATTAAGAATATTATTTGTACCGGTAATGCCTTCTTTAGCCATTAAGGAAGGATTCGTAGTCACCCCATCCAATATACCCATATCATTGGCTTCACGTATTTCTGCTAGGTTGGCGGTATCGATAAAAAACTTCATACTTATTTTTTCTTGTTATTTTTTTGCATTTCTATGGACTTTCGTTGCATCTCTTCGAGTCGCTCTTGAAACTTTGATTTTTTCTTTGGAGTTTTCTCTGCTTTCGCCTGACGCTCCATCATTTTAACCTTTAATTTTTCTTCGTTTACAAAAAACTTTTTAATGGCAACCATAAGTAAAATTGAGAAGAGGGTAGAGATGAAATAGTAGTAACTTAAACCGGAAGAATAATCGTTAAAGAAGAAAATCATTAATACCGGAAAAATATACATCATTACTTTCATATCGGGCATACCCGGTTGCGTTGGTTGTTGCATGTTCCCACTGTTCATGTAGGTATAAACAAGGGTGGTTGCAGCCATCAACAATGTAAATAAACTCATGTGATCACCGTACGGCCACAAATTAAATCCAAAATCCCAGATGGAATCGTAGGAGGAAAGGTCTTCTGCCCATAAGAATCCTTGTTGACGCAATTCGAACGCAGCCGGGAAAAATCGGAATACGGCAAGTAATATTGGCATTTGAATCAACATTGGAACGCATCCGGCCAATGGACTTGCACCAGATTCTTTGTACAGGGCCATCATTTCGGATTGTTTTTTAAGCGCGTCGCTCTGATCTGGATACTTCTTGTTTAACTCTTCTACTTGAGGCTTTAGGATGCGCATTTTAACCGAAGAAACAAACATCTTCCATTGAATGGGCATTAAAATTAACTTTAAGATTAGGGTTAGTAATAAAATTGCTAATCCTGCTCCAATGCCATTGCTTATTAATAAGTTAAAAATAGGTTGAACGGCATACAAGTTAATCCATCTAAAAAGTCCCCAACCATAATTCAAAATGTCATCATACCCATGATCATAACTCCGAAGTTGATTGTAGTCGTTTGGTCCAAAATACCAGTTAAAAGAGGCATTGTTTTGCTCAAAATTAGGAGCCAATACGGTGGTCATTTCTTTGATGTTGGTAAATTCGCGTTTGCTTCCTTCTCCAAAATTTTTAATATTAAAACGACCGTCTTCTTTACGAAATCCGTTATCCGGATGAAGTATGGCAGAGAAATAACTTTGCTTAAACGCAACCCATTCAATGTCATCGCTTGCTTCTGAAAAGTCATCTGAGGTTTCGCTTAAGTAATCTAATCCATCATTTTTTTGCTCAAAACATACCGTGGTAATTCGACGTTGCTCTTTTAATTTACGTTCTGTTCTACGAAAATTCATAGCCCACTTCAGACGGACCTTGTCCATTTCCAATTTAGAGAACCCTTCAAGTTGCAAGTTGTAAGCCAAGCGATAATCGTCTTTAATTGAATAACTAACCACAATGAGTTTTTTTCCTTGACGATAAGAGAATTCCGTATTATTTCTGATATGAGTTTCATTCACCTTAAACGTAAGATTCTTTGTATTTATAACCCCAGGAATTACGATGAAATTTGCGGCATCTTCTGCTTTAAAAAGACAGAGGGATTCTGATTTCTTCTTGTCGAAATCGTCATACGAACGGAATTTTTTAAGATAGACTGCCTCTACATTGGCTCCTTTTGAATTAAGCACAACCGTTAGGTGGTCGTTCTCTAAGTTAACTTGCGTAGCCTTAATTTCTTGTTTAGGAGCTATAACATTACTTGATCCGTTTTCTTTGGGCTTATCTACCGATTTATTAGAACCTTTCTTATCTGTTTTGTTGGTCGCGACATTCTTAGCCGGAGATATCTCTTTTGCTTTAGATTTCTCCTTTGCCGCTTGTTCTTTTTTAGCTTTTTCGACATCCGCTTTTGAGGGTTGATTAACTACAGTGAATACCGTTAGCAATAAACCTATGAGAATTAATCCAATCGTGGTATTTCTATCCATTTTATTATTTGTTTTTTAACGCTGCA
>JAIXRD010000124.1 GCA_027485365.1 Cryomorphaceae bacterium
AATTGCGATAGCGCAATTGAATGATTCGAAAATTTCTCCCCGTAAAATGAGAATGGTTGCCGATTTAATTCGCGGAGTTGAAGTGAATAAAGCGCTTAATATATTAAGCCACAATTCAAAATTTGCTGCCGTTGGGTTAGAAAAGTTACTGCGCTCTGCAATCTCTAATTGGGAACAGAAAAACGAAGGTAAAGACCTGAGTGAGGAGAAAGTGTTTGTGAAATCAATCGAAGTTGCCGGAGGAGCAATGTTGAAACGAATTCAACCAGCACCACAAGGACGTGCACACAGAATTAGAAAAAGATCAAATCATGTTACAATCATCGTTGATGGTGTAAATTCTTAAGAATATGGGACAAAAGACAAATCCAATTGGTAATCGTTTAGGCTACATCCACGGATGGGAATCTAACTGGTATGGTGGTAGAGATTACAAAGATAAAATCGTAGAAGATGATCAAATTCGCAAGTATTTGAATGCTCGTTTAGCTAAAGCTAGCATTGCAAAAATCATCATCGAACGAACACTTAAGTTGGTTACCGTAACAATTAATACCGCTCGTCCGGGTGTTATTATTGGTAAAGGTGGACAAGAAGTAGATAAGCTAAAAGAAGAGCTTAAGAAATTAACTAAGAAAGAGATTCAAATTAACATCTTCGAAGTTAAACGTCCTGAGCTTGACGCACGATTAGTTGCAGATGCGGTGGCTCGTCAACTTGAAGCGCGTATCTCATTTCGTCGTGCAATTAAAATGGCGATCGCAGGAACGATGCGTTTAGGTGCCGAAGGAATTAAAATTAAAATATCTGGTCGTTTGAATGGTGCAGAAATGGCGCGTTCTGAAATGTACAAAGATGGTCGTACCCCATTACACACCTTCAGAGCAGATATAGATTATGCAGTTTCAGAAGCACATACAACCTACGGCCGTCTTGGAATCAAAGTTTGGATTTGCCGTGGAGAAGTATACGGGAAACGTGACCTTTCACCAAATGTAGGAATGTCATCAGGTTCGTCGAATGCTGGCAACAGTGGTTCAGCTTCACCAAAAAGAAAGAAAAAGTAATACGCTTAAAAGAGTACTAAAATGTTACAACCAAAAAGAACGAAGTTCAGAAAAGTACAGAAGGGGAGAAACCGAGGTTTAGCACAACGTGGGTCATCTATAGCTTTTGGATCATTTGGTCTAAAAACGTTAGAGCCAGGATGGATCACCTCTCGTCAAATCGAAGCTTCCCGTATCGCAGTTACGCGTTACATGAAAAGGGAAGGTAAAGTGTGGATTCGAATTTTCCCAGACAAACCAGTTACGGCAAAACCGGCTGAGGTTCGGATGGGTAAAGGTAAGGGTGCATTGAGCCATTGGGTTGCAGTGGTTAAACCGGGTCGAATTATGTTTGAAGCAGATGGTGTTTCTTATGAAATCGCTAAAGAAGCTATGCGTTTAGCAGCTCAAAAACTTCCTGTGAAATGCAAATTCGTAGTTCGTAATGACTTTGTTATACCTGCTTAATCTTAGAAAATGAAGACACAAGATATATCGAAATTATCGCTAGAAGATTTGAATCGCAAACTTACAGAGTTGCAGGGTCAAATGATTTCTTTAACCCTAACTCACAAAACGGCTCCAATCGAGAACCCAATGAGAATTAAGAGTTTGAGAAAGACAATCGCGAGATTTAATACTGAATTAACCAAAAGAAACAGCGCAGCATAAGCGCAATAATTGAAGCTTAACATGGAAAAGCGAAATTTAAGAAAAGAAAGAATCGGGATCGTAACAAGTGACAAAATGGATAAGTCTGTTGTTGTGGCTGTAGAGCGTAAAAAGAAACACCCGAAGTATGGTAAGTTCGTTAAAACGACTACAAAGTTTGTAGCGCATGACGAGAAGAATGATAGCCATATTGGCGATACAGTGAAAATTATGGAAACGCGTCCCTTAAGTAAAACTAAGAACTGGCGCTTAGTAGAAATTGTTGAAAGAGCGAAATAACCTGAGAAATGATACAAACAGAATCAAGATTATCAGTTGCTGATAATTCCGGCGCAAAAGAGGTACTATGCATTAGAGTGTTAGGTGGTACTCGCAGAAGATATGCTTCTGTAGGTGACAAGATTGTTGTTGCTGTGAAAAGTGCAATGCCAACTGGTGCAGTGAAAAAAGGTTCAGTTGCAACTGCTGTGGTAGTGCGCACGAAAAAAGAAATCCGCAGACCAGATGGTTCTTACATCCGCTTCGATGATAATGCATGCGTTATTTTGAATCAAGCTGGTGAGATGAGAGGAACACGTATTTTCGGACCTGTTGCAAGAGAGTTACGTGAGAATAATTATATGAAAATCGTTTCATTAGCACCTGAGGTGTTGTAATTTAAAGAGATATGCAAACGAAGTTAAAAATAAAAGTAGGAGACCTAGTTAAAGTCATCAGCGGTGACTCTAAAGGTCAAGAAGGTAAGATTACCTCAATTAGCCGTACGAAAATGCGTGCAACGGTTGAAGGCGTTAACCTTGTGAAACGTCACACTAAACCAAGTGCGTCTAATCCACAAGGTGGAATTGAGGAAAAAGAAGGAACAATTCATGTGTCTAATCTGATGCTTATTGTTGCTGGTCAAGCAACACGAGTAGGTAGAAAAGAAAATGATAAAGGTAAATTAGTACGTTTTTCAAAGAAATCAGGGGAGGTGATTAAATAATGAGTTATACACCACGACTTAAAGAAAAGTATCAAGCTGTAATCATTAAAGATTTAACAGAGCAGTTTGGATATAAATCAACTATGCGGGTTCCTAAATTGACCAAAATTGTTTTGAGTCAAGGGATGGGCGACGCGGTAGCTGACAAAAAATTAATTGAAAATGCAGCAGCTGATTTGTCAAGAATCGCTGGTCAGAAAGCAATTACTACAAATTCCAAAAAGGACATTTCTAACTTCAAACTTAGAAAAGGTATGCCGATTGGAACGAAGGTAACCCTACGAGGAGATCGCATGTATGATTTCTTAGATCGTCTACTTTCAGTTTCATTACCGCGAACTCGAGATTTCCGTGGAATTAACCCAAAAGGATTTGACGGACGTGGTAATTTCAATTTGGGAATTAAAGAACACATTATTTTTCCAGAGATTGATATCGATAAAGTAAATAAAATTCTTGGTATGGACATCACGTTTGTGACCACCGCTGAGAGTGATGAAGAAGCAAAAGCATTGTTAGACGCATTTGGATTTCCATTTGCAAAAAAATAATAAGAAATGGCAAAAGAATCAATGAAAGCGCGTGAGCGCAAAAGAGAACGGATGGTAGCACGATATGCTAAGAAACGTGAACAATTGACGAAGGTTTTGAAATCTACTTCAACAGACGAAGAAGTGATAAATCAAAAATGGGATGCAATGATGGCGTTACAAAAGATTCCTGCGAATTCATCTAAAATCAGACTACATAACCGTTGTGGTTTAACAGGTCGTCCTCGTGGTTACATGCGTCATTTTGGAATTTCAAGGGTGACTTTCAGAGAAATGGCTTTGGCTGGAAAAATCCCAGGAGTTCGTAAAGCTAGTTGGTAATATTATAAAGTTTAAAAAGAAATGACTACAGATCCAATCGCAGATTTTTTAACCCGCATTCGCAACGCAAGTGCTGCTGGGTTGAAAATGGTTGAAATTCCAAGTTCAAACACGAAGCGTGCAATGACACAAATTTTGTTTGATCAAGGTTACATTCTTAACTACAAGTTTGAGGATGACAACAAACAGGGTATCATTAAAATTGCATTGAAATACAATATGTCTACGCGTATTCCTGCAATTACCAAATTACAACGAATCTCTAAGCCAGGTTTAAGAAAATATGCCGGTTCAGAAGAACTTCCGCGTGTATTAAACGGACTTGGTATCGCCATGATCTCTACATCCAGAGGTGTGATTACAGATAAAGAGGCACGCAAGTTGAATGTTGGTGGTGAAGTATTGTGTTACGTATATTAAAAATTGAAAGATGTCAAGAATTGGTAAATTGCCCATTACAATCCCTGCAGGTGTAGAATATGCACTGAACGGAAATGTAGTTTCCATTAAAGGAAAGAAAGGGACTTTAACACAAGATATAGATTTGTCAAGTGTTACATTGAGTTTGGAAGATAATATTCTTACGATTACTCGCGCTTCAGAAGCTCCGGAACACCGATCTAAGCATGGTTTATATCGTGCCTTAATCCAAAACATGATTGTTGGGGTTACAGACGGTTTCAAAAAAGAGATGGAAATCGTTGGTGTAGGTTATCGTGCAAATGCAAACGGACAATTATTAGAATTAGCGCTTGGATTTTCGCATCAAATAATCTTTGAAATTCCTAAGGAAGTTGTTTGTACAACAGTAACTGAAAAAGGTAAAGCTCCAGTGGTAACGTTAGAGTCATATGACAAACAGTTGTTAGGTGCAGTGGCAGCGAAGATTCGTAGCTTCAGAAAGCCTGAGCCTTACAAAGGAAAAGGTATTAAGTTCGTGGGAGAAGAAATTAGAAGAAAAGCTGGTAAATCAGCAGGTAAAAAATAATAGGTAAAGTCATGGCACTAAACAAAGTTTTAAGAAGAGCGAAAATCAAACGCAGAATCAGAAAGAAAGTTTTTGGCACCTCTGCTATTCCAAGATTGTCTGTATTTAGAAGTAATAAGCAGATTTATGCTCAGATTATTGATGATACAACAGGTAAAACACTTGCCTCTGCAGGTTCGTTGAAGAATGATGCGGCTCAAAAAGCAGCAAAACTTGAACAAGCAGCAATGGTTGGAAAAATGATTGCTGAAAATGCTACGAAAGCTGGTATTCAAGCGGTAGTGTTTGATCGTAATGGTTATTTATATCACGGAAGAGTGAAATCACTTGCTGATTCGGCTCGAGAAAGTGGACTTAAATTTTAATAAGAATGAGTACGCAACAAAATTTAAACAGAGTAAAATCGGCAGATATCGAGTTAAAAGATAAACTCGTAGCCGTGAACCGTGTAACTAAAGTAACCAAAGGAGGAAGAACCTTCAGTTTTTCAGCAATCGTTGTGGTTGGAGATGAGAACGGTGTGGTTGGTCATGGACTTGGAAAAGCAAAAGAAGTAACAGAAGCCATTACCAAAGGAATTGATGATGCGAAAAAGAATTTGATTCGCGTTCCAATTCGTAAAGGAACTGTGCCTCACTCGCAAAAAGGAAAATACGGTGGTGCTGAGGTTTTATTGAAACCAGCTACGGATGGTACCGGTGTAATTGCAGGTGGTGCGATGCGTGCAGTGCTAGAGTCTGTTGGTATACACAACGTATTAGCAAAATCTCAAGGGTCTTCGAATCCACACAATGTGGTAAAAGCTACAATGGATGCGCTTTCTAAAATGCGTGATGCAGCAGCAGTTGCTCGTCAGCGTGGAATTGACCTTAATAAAGTATTTAACGGGTAATTTTTCAAACAATGAGTGTAATTAAAATCAAACAAGTAAGAAGCGCCATTAAACGTCCAGCTGATCAAAAAGCTACGATTAAAGCATTAGGATTTAAACGTCTAAATCATGTGGTTGAAAAAGAAGGAACTCCGCAGATTTTAGGTATGATAAATAAGGTAAAGCACCTTATTCAAATCGTTGATTAATAAGATAATAACTTAGAAATGGGTTTACATGATTTAACACCGGCCGCTGGATCGGTTAAAAGTGAAAAAAGAATAGGTAGAGGACAAGGATCAGGCCGTGGTGGAACATCAACACGTGGTCACAAAGGAGCTAAGTCTCGTTCTGGTTATTCGAAAAAGATAGGTTTCGAGGGAGGTCAAATGCCGTTGCAAAGACGAGTACCTAAGTTTGGTTTCAAAAACATTAATAGAGTTGAATACAAGGCTATAAATCTTGATTCACTGCAAATGTTAGCCGAAACTAAAGGAATTTCAGAATTCAATTTAGATACCTTCTTGGATAATGGATTGATCTCTGGTACCAAGTTGGTGAAAATTTTAGGTCGTGGCGAATTGAAGGCTGCAGTTAAAGTAACTGCACATCATTTTTCTGCAACAGCAACAGCAGCAATCGAAGCAGCAGGGGGTAGTGTTACCAAAATCTGATAATAAATCGAAATGAAAAGATTCATAACCAATCTGAAAAACATTTGGAACGTAGTTGAACTTCGTCAACGAATCCTATTAACCTTAGGGTTGGTACTTGCATACCGGATTGGCTCGTTTGTAATTCTTCCAGGAATTAACTACAGCATATTAGAAAGTGCCTCTGCAGGTGGT
>JAIXRD010000292.1 GCA_027485365.1 Cryomorphaceae bacterium
GGTCAATGTACCGTTAGAATGGTTTGAGTATTGAGGTAAAAACATATTTATTATGCTGTCATGCATTCCTAAGCCTTCATAAGCAAGGCTATATAATCCATCTATTTCTCCTTGATACCTCATATATCCTGTGCCGCAGTTCTGTTCTACAATATATTTTTTGTCGGCATACTCAATGTATTTAAGTGCTTGGTCAAATTTCTTTTCTTCAATATAAATTTTGGTCAAATATCTGCAAGCATAATTTTTATAATTCGATGTGTAGCTACCATATCCATAAGTGTTAGTAGTCGTGTCACCAGGAATGTCAGAGGAATTGTAGTATGTTCCAACGTAGTATGGTTCGTTGGAAGCCATAATTTTCAAAAACATATTTTCTGCTTCCGTCAGTCTATCTAATTGCCAAAGTGAGCAAGCTAAGGAATGGTAATCTATATGATTCTTTTTTGTTGGTTCAGCAGTTATCAACTTTGAATACTTTTTACAAAATATTGAATCTTCTTTTGATGGATAATGAAATATTGAATAGTCAGAGCTTATTGATGACATTGAAAAGGAGATTGTCGGAAAGTTCCAAGTCGTATCAATTTGGAATTTAAGACTGGTCGTGTTTTGCGAAAAACAAATCTGTCCGACAAGAACAAAAGTCAAAGTCAGAAGAAAATATTTTGTATGTCTGTCTTTCCTATTCATATCACATAACGGTTTGCAGCTACAAGAAGTTGGCGATTTCGGAGACGAAAACTGTCTGCAACCAATGAACCTGATACGAAGCACAATCCCGCATGTGCGGGATCATATAACCACTGAACCGCCAATTTCTTGTAGGTGCTGTTATCGGATGATCTTCTCTCCATTCGTCAAGGGATTTTTGTTTAAATATGCTGTCGTCTGCTTTGTTAAGCTGTCCTCAATTTCGTTTGTTGTAAATTCAATTACGGTCTTTTTGAAGTGTCTAATTTCATAAATTTTTGTCCCAGTTTGGTCTTCGTATTCAAATGCTAAAAAGCAAATCGAACGCTTGTGTGTTTCGATGTCATTTGTCTCAAAGTCGTAAAATGATTTGTCTTGATGCTGTTTGTTGAAGAAGTTAGCAAATGCCACTTTATTGAGATTGTATGGTTTGTTTTTGTGTCCAATTTCAATTCTGTCTGGCGGTAACAAGTTTGTTTGTAAAACTTTGTAGCCCGAAAATTTCTTCTTTTTTCCTTCTGAAATATTTTTTGTATCAAGTGGTTTGCTTGTGTCCACAAAATCTTTAGTTAGGTCATTTATGAGAAAGTCAAAGCGATGTTTGTCTAAAAATTCAAGTGTCAATTCGTTGTAGAAATATTCAAATTCTATTGTTTCAACTGCTGTAACTTTTTTCTTTCTTTCAAGGAATGACAAGCCTTCAAAGGTGATTTCATAAACCGTGTCATTGCTTATTGATGTTTCAGTTAGCAAACCATTTTTGAGTAAAAAATGGAATTGAGATATGACAAATGAATTTATTTCTACGCCTAAAAACTGGCAAATTTCAGAGTGTTTTGAAAAGCCACTTTGAATTGATTGCAAAATTACTTTACTAAAGCGGTCTAACTCAATTTCCCTCTCTACAACTACGTTTTGACGGCAAAACCAAAACGGCAAATAGATTTCAAAAATGCTTTTCAATTCAAAGTCCGGTTTACGATTGTCTTTGAACATTATAAACTCTCTATGGAATTTTTCTTTATGCTTATTTTGGTCGTTGCTCATTGTATCATTTCGTTTAAGTTGTGAACAATAACGCCCTGCCTGTCAAGTTCGGCAACTATTTCTTGTAGTTTAAATTCTTTAAAATGTTCATTAGCAAATATTGTAGCTCTTTTTAAAATATACTCGCTGTCGCCTACAACTATCAATAGTTTTTTCACTCGTGAAAAGGCAACATTTATTCTTCTGTAATCCATAAGGAAGCCTATTGGACTTGAGCCTTTACTGCTTCTTACAATGTCATAAATTATAATATCCCTTTCTGCACCTTGAAATTTATCAACTGTATTTATTTCAATTAACGGTTCGGGTCGTCCATCTTCATTGGTTATTACAAAGTTGTTGAACTGTTCTAATTTGATATCTTGCAATAAATTTACTTGTCCACGATAGCCCGCAATAATGCCAATAGTTAATGGCTTTTCTCTCGTGAGGTTATTTGGATAAAGATTATTTAGTTGAGTTAAAATATCCTTGATTGCATTTTTATTGCAATTATTTCTTCTGTCAAATACATTGTTGTTATCACTTGGATTTTCTTGTTTTGAAGTGCTTACGAAAACAATAGAATTAGGGACTTCAATTTCTTTTTCCTCAACTGTGTCAAAGATTGAAGCCATTGGCTTCTTAAATTTCAATTCGTGAAATTTGTCTTTGTCAAAATTTGGAAGTAGGGAAGTGTCGGGATTTTTTAGTTTGCTGTTGTAGAAAAATCTTGAAATTAAATTGCCAATTTGCCTTGGCATACGGTATTGAATATCCAACATTTTAATGTTGCTCTGCAAATTTGGATTGTTTTCAAATTCTAAAATGAGTTTTTCAAATAAACTTTCTCCAAAGGTTTTATCAAAATCTAAACCCTCGTCCTCAAGTTCCTTTTTTACTTTTTGTTTAACAGCTTCCTCTCTTGTTATTACTGGTGGTAGCTGTTTATGGTCGCCAATTAAAACTATGTTTTGTCCCATATTTATAGGCACAAGATTTTCGGCAGGCGATGCTTTACTGCTTTCGTCCATAATCACATAGTCGAAACGGAAA
>JAIXRD010000216.1 GCA_027485365.1 Cryomorphaceae bacterium
ATATAACGCAGATTCTGCTTGATCCATTAGAATGATTTTGCGTATGGCATATTTTATGACTTCTTTCGTAATTCCACTGCCAATCGATCCCGCCGCTCCAGTAATGAGGATTGTTTTATCATGTAATTCCGCGGATAGTCGCTCATGGTTTAGCTGAATATGTGCCCTTCCCAACAGCTCTGAAATATCAATTTTCCCTATTTTTTTTGGTGTCAGTTCACCATTTACCCATGTGTTTGGGTCCTGAACCCGCTGGATTTTTACTTGCTTAGAAAGACATACATCTACCAAGGTTCGAAGTAGTTCCGGCTTCGGTTTTCTTATGGCAACAATAACTTTCTCGATGTCCATTTCAGTTAATAGCCGCTCCAATTGTTCGGCATCGTAGACTTTGATTCCGTCAATCCGATTACCAACTAAGGACGGATTATTATCGATAAATCCAATCACCTTTTGTTGTATTCGGTTGTCATTTTCTATGGTTCGTTTGGCGATGTTTCCCATTGCCCCAGCGCCATATATAAAAACGCGTTCACTGATTTCTACCGATTTTACCGTTTCGATGTACCATAATTTAATAACAAAGCGGCTTCCAATTAAAAACATTAAACTGATAATAAACTCCATTAGTAGTATGGAGCTCGGAAACAAATACGTAGTATCCCAAGTTATTGAACGAATTACGCTGATTACTATAAATAGTAAAGTAGAGGTGAGGTTAGCTTTTAAAATGCGCTGCGAATCTTGAATTGAGGTGTATCGCACTAACCCTTTATGTATACCAAAGACGTAAAAAACAAGTCCTTTAATTAGCAAATAGGTTAGAAATTCAGGCCAGTGCAACAGCCATTCATTCTTCATAGCATAGAGGTTTGTGTTTAAGTCAAACCGAATAAAATAAGCAAGAAGTAGAGAAAAAATAGAAACGAATAAATCAATTACGATTATGATCCAACGTGGTGTGGCCGTTTTTAATTTCAACATGAATCCAAAGGTAAAAAAAAAGACCGCGTTTGCGGTCTTTTCAATTATTTAGTCTTGCTTAATGCAATCTGATCACGTTCATTTTAAAGTCGCTAAGTACCTCTTTGATGTATCCTTCTTTCATCGAAACAAAAACAGCTAAGGCTTGATTTGAGTCACTGTAGCAATTCCCTGCTTTAGTTTCACCTGCTTCTAAATTAAATGTAAATGTATATTCAGGATTATCACAGGTTCTGCAGTTCCCACCGTCGGTATCATAATACATGTCTTCTCTAACTTTAAGTGCTGCAGGATTTGCATTCGAATTGGTAATGCTAAGAATTTTGAAGGTCATGGTTTCATTTCGACTTTCATTTTTGCATTCTGTTAACTGAGCGATAATACTTACGCCGTTTTCATTGTATAATGTTTCTGGATTTCCTACTGCAGTGGATGTTATTTTCTGGCCAAATGAAGTAATTGAAATGATTGCAAAAAATCCGATTAAAGAAATACGTAACATAAGCGTGGTTTTAGTTAAATTTATACAGGTTCAAGACGACAGCTCTTTCAAAATTGTTGCTTTGAACGCTTAAAATTATTCAATATTTTTGAAAATATAAAAAATGATTGAAATAGAACGAAAATTTTTAATAAAAGATCGTATTGCATTGCGCGCCAAACTAATCAATGGCAAGCAAATTCGTCAGGGATATTTATTTACAGAACAAGCGAAGTCATGCAGGGTAAGAGTGAAGGGGACTAAGGGATTTTTAACCTTGAAGTTTGGTGCGGATATGTTGTCGCGTAATGAATTTGAGTATGAAATTCCGTTTGAAGAAGCGTGTGAGTTGCTTACGCATTGCGAGAAAGTTTTACAAAAAACAAGGTATGAAATCCCCGCAGGTGATCACGTTTGGGAAATTGACGTATTTAGTGGGGCTTTAGACGGACTTATGCTTGCTGAAATTGAGTTGTGTGATGCGGATGAAACCATTCAGCTTCCTTCATGGGTTGGAGAGGAAGTAACGCATGACCCAAGGTACCTTAATGTGAATTTAATTAAAGGGCTATAGTCAAATTCGTTCAGGAGCTGCTGAAATACAATCTACCACGGCACCTCCGATATCAACCTTAAAATAACTTGTAAAATCAGTAGCATCGTTTATTTCGAATGGCATTTCCGTGTGCTCAACCAATTGATTGAACTCGTTTGTTGCTATTTTTTTCATGTATTTTTTGATGACCGTTTCTTCATCCCAAATGTCCTCATCAATTAAATAAATCGTAGGCTCATGGAATGCAATGAAATCTTTATCTTCAACTAACGGACCAACTAGTTGCCAGAATTTCTCGGTTGGATGGACGTACAAGAATGCACGATTAAGTGTTTTCATAGGGTTATTACTTCGTGTTTTTTTGTGGTATTGTCCATCTACACAGCTTACCTTTAGCTTGCTCAATTATGAGTATGGTACTGTCTTTTGGATTGGAATATTTTTGATAAGTAATCCATTTTTTTACTTCTAATTTAGATGTAGAATTTACTTGTACTATAGAGGTTTTATTGATCAATATAAGCATGTTCTCTGAGGAAATTTCTCTTCTTCCAAACCATGTAATTTGTTTTTCGTCAGGGCCAAAATGATCGAGCCAATTAAACAAGGCATGTTTACGTGCCAATGTATCTTTAAACTTCCATTCACCAACAAAGGTTTTACTTGAACTGTTGCTCAATTCAAAATGAGTCCTATTCGGTTTCTTTCCATTGCTAAAGCGATCAAGAAAATGTAGGCGCGGATCTAACTGAATGGAGTCAAAGACCAACCCAACGCTGTCATTTATGTATCTTGTTAAATAGGGTAGTAGGGTATCTTGGTTCTTGTGCGATGTGGTTTCTTTTTTTTTGTGATCTGGGCGTATGTCTTCAAAGGCTTTAACCTTGCCCTTTGTTTGGTTTGAACAGCCAACGCTGAGTGCACCAATAAACAAAAGTGTTATATAAAAAAGAGACGTATGATTCGCTTTCATGTTTCAATTACAATTTTAACGATTTCTTAGAAATTTTAGGGGCACATTGCTTATTTTTGTAAAAAAAACAACATGAAAACATTTGTATTATATGCATCGATTCTTTTGTTACTTTCCGCGTGTGCTACGCAGGTTCCATACACCAACATGATTCGTGATGAGTTTTCGTTGGATTCTGAAGAGAAAATGGGGAAAGTACAATTCTATATTTCTCATACCATCGTAATGGACGAGGAAGTTAAAAATGAGAATTCTACCACTACTGCCAACGGAACCCTAATTAACAGTTCGTCTACCAAAAAGGAATCTGTAATAATTCAAGCAGGAACTCCGTGCGTTTTTGATTCCTATGGTCCAAAGGGAGAAATGTATATTCGATTTGAAACAGGTGAAGGTAAAATATTAAAATTTTCTTCTAAAAATGAATCCAATCGTCGTTATTATTTTGATGTTGATTGGAATCAAGCGGGTGGTCCTAAAATTAAATATGGTGATGTTACCTATAAAATTGATGTACTTCGAGGAAGCCCAAGGTCTGCTTACATCAAAGTAGCAAAAAAGAAACTCGAAAAAGTAAAAAGAAAAGACCGTTTCGTTCGAGGAATGAAAGTCTAATAAAATTATAACCAGCCATTCATTAGAATGGCTTTTTAATGTTCATTTATGAGAAAATTCACCGCAATTGTGCTTTTATGGCATGTTTTTGCATTCGCACAGAAAAAAACTGAAATTAAAGAAGTTAATAAGCTCAATTTCGATGCCGGAACGGTTTCTGCTTTGAGTTTCCGTATGGTTGGTCCCGCGCTTACATCAGGCAGGGTCGCTGATATTGCTGTACACCCCACCAATAAAGATTTATGGTATATCGCTGCAGCCAGTGGAGGTGTATGGATTACCAAAAATCATGGCATAACCTTTCAACCGATTTTCGATGGCTATGGAAGTTATTCTATTGGTTGTGTTGAACTCGCTCCTTCTAATCCAAGCACTGTTTGGGTAGGGTCTGGAGAAAACAACAATCAACGTTCGGTGAGCTTTGGCGATGGGGTTTATAAATCAGTGGATGGCGGTAAGTCATTTACCAACATGGGTCTAAAACAATCAGAGCACATTGGAAGTATTGTCATTCATCCAACGAATGAAAATGTATTGTGGGTTGCTGCGTATGGACCTCTTTGGAGTAAAGGAGGAGAACGCGGCGTTTATAAGTCTGTTGATGGCGGTAAAACATGGAAAAGAACGCTATTCGTTTCTGATGATACAGGAATTGCGGAGGTAGTTATTGATCCAAGTAATCCAGAAATTCTGTATGCCTCTGCACATCAGCGTAGAAGACATGAATGGACATATATTGGAGGAGGACCTGAATCTACGCTGTACAAATCCACAGACGGTGGAGAAACGTGGCGTGAAATTGCTGCAGGATTGCCAAAATCAGACATGGGTAGAATTGGTCTTGCTGTTTCTCCAGCTGATCCGAATTGGGTATATGCTATTGTTGAAGGACGTTATGATAAGGGTGGTGTTTTTCTGAGCACCAATAAAGGGGAATCTTGGGCAAAGCAAGGAGGCTTTTCAACCAGTGGAAATTACTATCAGGAGATTTTTTGTGACCCATTAAATAAACGTAAAGTATTTGCGATGGACACCTACATGCATCACACAGAAGATGCAGGGGTTACCTTTAAGCCAACGGGGGAATCACACAAGCACGTAGACAATCATGTCATTTGGATTGACCCATCGAATACAGACCATTGGTTGGTAGGATGTGATGGTGGAGTTTATGAAACCTATAGTCATGCGAAGGAATGGCGATTTTTTGATAACCTACCAATTACGCAATTTTATAAAGTAACCACAGACAACGATTATCCATTTTATAATATCTACGGCGGAACTCAAGATAATAATTCCATGGGTGGTCCTTCCGGTACAACGAATGTAAGTGGGATATTAAATACGGATTGGTTTATTACGAATGGGGGAGATGGATTTGAGTCAGCAACAGATTGGAGCAATCCGAACATTACCTTTGCGCAAGCCCAGTACGGTTGGTTAGTTCGTTACGATAAACAAAGTGGAGAAAAAGTTCCGATTCAACCGATGCCGGCAAAAGGTCAGCCTGGGTATCGTTGGAACTGGGATGCGCCGTTGCTCGTCTCTAAACATGATGCATCTACCTTATATTTCGCCGCAAATAAGGTATTTAAGTCTACCAATAAAGGAGATGATTGGACAGAAATTTCACCGGATTTAACACGTCAATTGGATCGCAATAAAGTGCCTGTTATGGGACAGGTTTGGAGTATTGATGCCGTCATGAAGAATGCATCCACTACCGTATATGGTAATGTGGTAGCCTTAGACGAATCGCCTCTTAAAAAAGGAGTGCTTTATGCGGGAACAGACGATGGACTAATTCAAGTTTCACAAAATGAAGGTAAGGATTGGAAAAAGATCGATGCCATTCCAGGGGTTCCGGCTCAAACCCGAGTGAATATGTTAACTGCATCACGTTTTAATGATCAAGTGGTATATGCTGCGTTTAATAATCAACGCAACGGGGATTTTAAACCGTATTTATTTAAGTCTTCGGATCGTGGAACCACCTGGACGTCCATATCAAGTAATTTACCGGATCGCGGAACCGTATATTGCATTAAGCAAGATTTTAAAACTCCCAATTTACTCTTTGTTGGAACCGAGTTTGGAGCATATTTTACCACGGACGAAGGACAGCATTGGACAAAACTAAGTGGCTTACCAACCATTGCTGTGTATGATTTAGAAATCCAAGAGCGTGAATGCGATTTGGTAGCTGCAACGTTTGGACGTGGGTTTTATGTATTGGATAACTACAGTCCACTTAGGGGATTAACCACAGAGGTATTAAATAAAAAAGCACACCTGTTTGACACCGAGGATGCCTTGTTGTATGTTCCAGCTGATCCTCTAGGGCTAGAAGGGACTGGTTTTCAAGGACATAACATGTGGGCATCGGAGAATCCTTCCTTTGGTGCCGTATTCAACTTTTACATGAAAGATGATATTCAATCACTGAAAAGTAAACGTCAAGAAAAAGAGAAGGCGCTTGAAAAGGATAAAAAAGAGGTGAATTACCCAACGATGAATGAATTGCGTGCAGAGATTCAGGAAACACAAGCAACGTGTATTTGGGCAATATCGAATGAAGCAGGTAAAGAGATCAAGCGTTTTACTACAACGCCGGCTAAGGGAATTTCTCGTATAACATGGAATTTGAGAAGTAATCCTACAACTACGGTGAATGGAGGTAATAATGGATTTTTAGTTCCTGCTGGAAAGTATTCGCTGGAAGTTTATTTGGTAAGTAATAAAGGAATAGACACCTTGGTTAAGCAGCATGTATTTAATGTGAAGGCGTTGGGCAATCAAACGTTAATCGCAAAGAATCCTGAAGAACTAAATGCATTCAGAAAAGAGGTGGCAGAAGTGAGCAGAAAAGTAAGTGGCGTAGGAGAAATCATACAGGAATTTGTCACGCAGCTTGGATTGGTGGAAACCGCATTGTTAAATTATCCGAATACCGATGTTCGTTTGTTAAAAGAAGTAAAGGCCTTGAGTCTTGGTTTAGATTCTTGTAAGCTTATCATGTACGGAGATGAATTATTAACCAAACATGAATTTGAATCAGCTCCGAGTATGACAGGACGTTTAGGTATGGTGGAGTATATGTTGTATGACAATACTGCGGGCGTAACCAATACACATCGTTCGAATTTGGCTGCTGTGAAGGAAGAATTTACCGGTGTTTCATCCCGGATTAAACAAATGCTTTCCACGTTTTATGGTATAGAAGAGCAATTAGCATTAGTTCCAATTCCGTATACAAAATCACGAGGACTGCTTTGGAAGGAGGATTAAAGTGATTGAGGTAAACCACTCGTTAGTTCAGGTAATAAGTTAGGTGAGATGTTATGTAGCAGATAGTTTTCCGTAGGACTGCCTCTATTCCTAAATTACATGTCGAAACAATTTTTTTATCCTTAAATCGGGAGCTAATTACAGTTAGCTAATTTTATCCCCTAAGAATCAAATGCCAAGTAATGGTGGTAACAAGAGTTAGGGTAATCCCTAATAATATTGCTAGAAATAATCGTTGAACCATAAGGGTTTTTGTTCCAATAATTGGCAGCATGGTTCTTTCTGTTTCTCGAGTGTCTGCTGCGGTTGTAAAAGTGACTAGGATCCAAGTTAAACTCGTTAAAATGGTCACTGCGATAATTCGCGATTCCTCCATTGGAAGATGATTCCATGGACTATAATAATGAAATAATGGGTAGCAAAGAGTGTATAACCCTGAACTCAACATAGCAGTTAACTGAGACCAGGCATTGATTCTAAACCATATCCACCGCAGTATAAACAAGGGAGCAACACCGGCAGAAATTGAAAATGTAATTTTAATTAAGTCCAATAAGTTCGACACATTAAGTGCCACAAGTACGGATAACAAGCTTAATGCAAGCATCATAAATATGGAAAAAGCACGATGTTCCTTTTGCTTCTTATTGGGATTTAACCATCCATTCCATGCATCAATGACTAAAAATGAAGCTCCCCAATTCAGGAGTGATTCCGCGGTGGTTATAAACATGGCAAAGAACCCTAAAAAAACGATGTCCTTACTGTAAGATGGTAACAGATTAAACAGGGAACTAACATAGGCGAGTTCACCCGGCATGCTATGTTTTGAATAGCCCAGTAAAGCCACCACATGAATTACCATAAAAAAACTAAGTAAAAAGGAGATAAGGATCGGTGTGAGTCCTGCCTTAATGGCGTCTTTTGGGGTTTTTACTGCGGTAAATCGGGAGGTTTCAGCTCCTCCACCATCGAATAGGTAACAGCTCCACCATTGTACGCCAAGGTAAATAAACATCGAAAACCACGCCGATGAATTGTTAGGGAATAAGCTCCGTTTGGCAGGGTGTTCAACCAAAAATTTCATCCAATCCTTTTCAAAAATAAATGCCTTACCAACAAAGAAAACAACGGCGAAAAAACTTATAATAAACAGGACGGTGTGCAGCACATCCAGTTTGAGTTTGATATCAAGTACATTCTTGATTGCAAATAACAGCATGATACCCCCACCAATGCAGGTGCTTTGGAATAGAGAAAGTCCATAAAAAACCTGAATTACTCGAGCAAATCCAATTAAATGAAAACTCACCGCCAAGGTCACAACCAATCCCCCTACATAAATGGCTCGAAATCGATGTAGCCATGTGCCTGCTTTTCCAGGAAATCGAAATAATATGAATTGATTGTCTGTAGAGAAGTTAAGTTTATGCCACAGCGGTGCAAATACAAGCGGTACAACAAAAACCCCAAGATTACCAGCCCAAACCATCCACATGCCTTGCATTCCATGTTCGGAAATAATTCCTGAAATCAATTGCCCTTGATCAACAGATAGGAACAACATGTATAAGGATAGTCCTGATACCCACCAAGTTACTTTTTGGTTGGACTTAAAAATTGATCCGTTTACATTCTTCCATTGAAAGAATGTGATGCTAATTACAAGTAAGAGGTATATCGAAATAAGTAACATTATAAGGTGCTAGGCATTGTATTATACAAATTACTAAAATTTATGAGATAATTGGGTAACATATGTTTTTACTCAAATTTAACTTTTTGTGACCCCAATTGTCTATTTAAATTTATTATTTTGCATAAGCCACGATACTAACTTTTACAAAAGATTCAATGCCAAAACCTAAGTTCCGTATTTCACAAGCCGTATTAAATGCGCTTAAAATGAAATTGGAAGATGCCTTAAGCTATCGGATTCAGACCAAACCGGATTGCAAACAAGCGGCACTGGATATTACGGAAAAGACGGAAAAGAGGATTTCTGAAAGTACGGTTTATAGGCTTTTTCTATGGGAAAACAACATCAATTCTCCGTATGTACATACCTTAGAAATTTTAGCGGATTTTATTGGATACCCATCTTGGTTTGAATTAGAAGGTCACCTACATGAGCTTTGTAAATTTAGAGTAAAGAGTGGCGTATTTGCCGATTCATTTGATTCCGAGCCCTATAGTATTTTGTATCACTGCATTCAAATAAAATCATTTGATGCCTTGCGGAGTTTTTTCAATCAATTTCCTTCGGATGTTTCATTTGAAAAGAAATTGATTTTGGGAGAAGAAATTTATGCCGCCTTATATCGAAATCCAGAATCAACCACTGATTTTTATAAAGAATTCCATGCGGTGCCAATCGTAAGAGAATCCTTTTTTGAATACTTCGCAGACCCGCAGTTTAAATTGGAACATTACGAAGAGGGATTAAATCTATACCTTCAAAACATTCATCCGGATGAATCACTGCAATGTTTACAAGATTATATCTTCGCCAATTGTTTATTGTTAAGGCACTATTTCTTCACTAAGAATGTTAGTGCATTGGATGCATTGAGTGATCGACTTTATGTTCAGTTGCGCGTCAACCAAGATTCGCTCGACCAAATCCACGTATACCCACATATTAGATATCGTAGTTATTATTTGTTTCACAGGTATTTTCAAGTGGGCTTTGATGAAATTTACTGGCAATGGTTGGTGCAGTACGCCATACAACTTGCCCACAAACAAATAGGTTGGGAACGTAGAATAGTTATTCACACCGTATTAGACGCCTTACAATTTGACGAAGTTCATCTAAATTTAACCTATGAGCAGTTTAGTATTGAATTTACGGACATATTTAGCTTGATTCCTCCACATTTAAATGAGCGTCCAGTTCAACAACGCATTCGGTTTTTTGACACAAATGCAGCGCAAATATTTGATTAGTTGGTTAGGCACAGCACATTAGAGTAGTAAATTACCATCGAACAATCGCGTTGTCTCCATTTCGATCAAATCAGTTATAAATAATGCCCCTAACTTATGTTGGTCGGAAAATACGTTGACCATTAAAATAGGTAGAGGCATTAGGGTCTAATAAACATAGGATTTCTGAGGGAGTAAGTTCGTTATCCGTGTGATGAAAATGTTCAAAGTTTTTAGGGTAACGAATACTCATTTCTGCTAAAAACTGTCCTTGAATGGATGCGTTGATACCTAAGGTTTCAACGCATGTATGCAAAATAATACGTTGTTCATGTAGGGTGGATTGGTCCAGAAGTGAAATTAGATACGGATAAAACCACTCCCAATATTCGGTATCGAATCCTATGGATGGATAACGGTAAATGAGGTAATAAGCGAAATACCTAACGCGGGGAAAAATATGAATTTCAGCCAATTCAGATTCTTTGTACCGGTGATATTGATACAATAAGTTGCCGTAATGCATGGATTTTTTTTGTTTTCCATTGAAAAAATAATGTCTTAAAAATAGTGCATTCGCGAAAATGAAACCTTGAAGTTCTTTTGGTGATTTTTTGGGGTCGAGGTGTTGTAAATAACACTGCAATCCAAATTCATATTGAGGTGTCCTAAATTCTGGATCGGCCATCAGCTCGAAAAATCCTTCTCGAATTATGGGTAGATTACTAAATTTTTTAAAGAATGAAACATTGGAATAAGGGTTTTCTTTGAGAATGTTAAAAATTTCTTCACCCAAAAGATGCTTTTTAGTTAACGAGAGGTCATCGGAGAACTGTTCAAGGAACGGATAAACCGATTTGTATTCTTTGTTGTATATACTAAAACGTAAAAGGCTTTTATAGGATTGATTCGGGGAAATTATCCCTGATAAAAACTGAAAATCGTACAGCTCTTGGTAGAAAAGGCTAAAAGCTGTCCAATCGTTGAAGTCAATAAATTGGGCTAGAATATTTAAGGTATGTAAATACGGCTTATTCGTGTTATTGGGGTGCAGGAAAATGCGGTAAAGGGTATTTCCAGAAACAGAAATGTTAGTTTTGTTAAATACTAAAAGACTTAGTTTTTCACAATCGACTTTATTATAAAGCCGGAAATTGCAATGTGATTCAATCATCCATTTCAGACCGTGCACTAAATATTCGGCAAGAGGATAGGAAGGACGAGGCATTTTAGGGTTTAATACGAAAATAACCAAAATCCTTGGGAGTAGAATCTAGACTTAGGATTAAGTTAGATTAAGTACATATGTAACTAATTTTCTTTGTTTCAAAGCCTTTAGTTTTGTTGTGAGAAAAAATGAAATTTAATAAAGTAAAAGATGTGGTAGTAATTTACGTGGCGCCATATTAATGTAATTATATGCATACAGCGATGAAACAAATTCTAAATTTATACAGGTCAAAATACCCTTTTGAGTCCTTCTACGACTTGGCATCCGTCAAAATTATGAAGAACAATAGGCTTTTGGGAGATAATTACCATTATCTCGTCGATAACTCAACCATTATTGATATTGATTTTAAAGCAAACCCGGGGGATATAAGGGTTGACCTACCCATTTGGTTTGGGGATCCCTCGAAGGTTAAGCTAAAAGTTATGATATTGGGTAGAGAACCGAGAAATAGCCACGACAAGTATAATATAGAAGCAAGGAATGAACATAAATTTGTTTACGGCACTCCTTTTGGCATAGAATATTGGACAGAGAAAAATAAATATTACCGGTCCTTTAAAAATCTGATTAGAAACGGTGAGATATTAACTTATTTTTCGGATGTGGTAAAAGCTTACGAAGTTAAACAAACAAAATCTGAGAGCGACCTCCATGCCAAAGTAGGATTTTGGAAAAAAGCTGAATTGGAAAATGATAATTTAGTTTTTTTGAAGGCTGAGGTGGATTTATTACAGCCCGATATTATTATTGGTTTAGGAAACGATAGCTATAATTTCCTCAAAAAGCACTTTGCATCTTCATTTAATGTTCAAAAAGTAATACATCCAAATGCAAGGCAAAATAAGAAAACAGGCATGAACGCATGGCAAACAGCCGAAATTCAGCTATCCGAAATAATTAATTCAATAAAATAAAATAAAACCATGAATAAATTCAAGTACGTTAAGGCAATAATTTTCATTATGCTTTTCGTTAATCCTAGAGGAAGTTGGTCACAGGGTAATCTTCAATTCTCTCAAGTTATCAACCTCACTCCCGGCACTACGTATACCGTACCTGCAAATAAAGTGTTAAAAATTGAGTCCTTTACATCACAATCTCTTCCAATATATACTACAACTTTGCAATCACAATCGTCGTGTGTTGGTAATACTTGCCAATGTACATGGTCCGCCCAGCCATATTTGAATATTGGTTCATTATCTTTTTCACAGCAATTAAGTCCTACTAATAGTGTTGGAGGACCTTGCCCTGCTACAAATTCTGGTATTGTTACACTTCCAAATATAGTTTTTCCAATATGGTTAAACGCGGGAAAACAAATTTCAATACAAAATATAACGGGGGTTTTGTTAACAGCAATAGAGTTTAATATTGTTCCATGATGGCTTAAACGCCTGGGATAGTGTTGCGATAAATCTTATTACAATACATCAAGAATTTATGAAAATAAATCATTTTAAATATAAATTAACTTACCTTAGTAACCATCCAAAACACGCCAAACCCCGCACCCACCGATAGTGTAAGGTTAATCCCGAGCAGGGCCCATTGTCCTTGCTCGAACAACTGAACATTCTCGGCAGAAAAGTTACTGAACGTGCTGAATCCGCCGCAAAAGCCAACGCCAATCAAGGGGAGTAGCCAGGACGGTTTGTCTCCTGATTTAAGGTATACTGCCAATAAAGCGAGAATTACCGTTGCGAGGACATTACTTACTAAGGTAGCCCATGGAAAATATTTAGAAAACACCAGTTGTTGCGAAATAAAGTAGCGTAACACGCTACCTATTCCACCACCAATAAATACAAGCATCCAATTCATAAAGAGATAAACTTTCTTGACACTAATCGCATACCCCATCCAACCAATACGCCAAACAATATTCCAGCAAGAATATCACTGGGATAATGAACGCCTAGGTACATTCGGCTATAGCAAACCAGAATACCTATTCCAAGTAGCGTATAGTTCCAATACCTCCGCTTGCTAGCAAACCACGGATAAATAAAACATATGAATCCAGCTAAATTCGCTGCGTGAGATGAAAAGAACCCATATTGTCCACCGCGATAAAATTCACCGGGACGTTCTTCGTAAAGATGTACTTTCGGTCCCACCGTTAGGTGATGAGAAGGCCGATAGCGCTTGACTCCTTTTTTAAAGACCTGCGTTGAAACAATGTCTGTGATGCTTAGTGTGACTAGCATAAAACCCAATAGCATCAAAGATTTTTTAAGCGAGTAGTCTTTGATGAGAAAATATAGGGTTATCACATAAATGGGAACTAAACTGATGGTTTTACTTAGGTTCCAGCAAATGAAGTCGAATAGGGGGGAGTGCCAACCATTGATGAGGAGCAAAAGTTCTTGATCTATATGCTCGAGCCATTCAATCATTCAGTCAGGGCTTTCCAAACCATATCTTTCAACTCAGACAATCCCGTTTGAGCTACTGCGGAGATAAAGCAAACAGGAAGATCTTTCGGTAGTAATTTGGTCATTTGTTTCATCATTAGCTCATCCAACATGTCACTTTTGGTAATGGCTAGCATGCGCGTCTTATGCACTAACTCCGGATTATAGGTTTTAAGCTCCTTTAATAAGACCTTATATTCTTTTTTAATGTCGTCGCTATCTGCTGGAATCATGAATAGCAACACAGAATTTCGTTCAATATGTCGAAGGAATCGCAATCCGAGGCCCTTGCCTTCATGCGCCCCCTCAATAATTCCTGGAATGTCTGCCATCACAAACGATCGATGGTCACGGTATGATACAATGCCTAAATTCGGTCTTAGTGTGGTAAATGGATAATCCCCAATTTCCGGTTTAGCTGCAGAAAGTACGGATAGTAAGGTGCTTTTACCAGCATTTGGAAATCCAACTAACCCAACATCCGCAAGGATTTTTAATTCTAAGATCTTCCATCCTTCCATGCCGGATTCGCCGGGTTGTGCAAATCTAGGTGTTTGATTG